>DNGN01000236.1 GCA_003486225.1 Chloroflexota bacterium | reverse complement strand
TCATTTTATCAGCGCATAGACAAAACAGTCGCGCGGTTCCTTGTCGATGTTGGGGTGGAACAGCCAGCGGCGTAACATGCCTTCCCGTTGCATGCCGATCTTCTCCAGCACGCGAGCAGAAGCGTGATTATCGACATCGCAAACTGCCCAAACCCGGTAGATAGATGGCTGGGCAATTGCCCAATCCGCCACGAGTTGGGCGCCTTCGGAAGCATAACCCTGCTCCCAGTAATCGCGCGCCAGCACATATCCGAGATCAGCACGGTGTTCATCGATGCGCAGTTCGATCATGCCAATCACTTCCAGGCTGTCTTTAAGGGTGATGACCCAGGGAAAGGCGGTGCCTGCTTTCCAAACATTAATACAGCGTTTGAGAAAATTCCTGGTCATTTCGATGGAAGCGTGGGGCTGCCAATGCAGGTAGCGAGTGACAAGTTTGTCATTGGCATAATTTTGGAAGATCTGTGCTGCGTCCTGTAAGGTGGGGGTTCGAAGGATTAGGCGCTGGGTGTTAAAATTTTCGGGGGGTATCAAAGAAGGTCTCCTGGGCAAGCCACAGCAATGTTTGCTGCTCGATTCTTTGATAGACGAGACGGAATCGCGGCCTGGACATCAGCAAAAACTCGGGAGGGTTGGTATTCGTTCACCAACACCAATTGTATCATTGCTCTGCCATCCGGCACAAACTATAATACAGCTATGGGAAAATTAAAACTGACCCCGCAAAGCACCCGGGGCTCTCAGGTAGCAAGCCTGGGGGAAGACCACTGGCGCTTCTCCTGTCCCGGAGGAAAGGCCGGAGAGTATCGGCTGGCACAAATGGATGATTATCGAGGCCTGAAGCGCTCCCATTTGGCCTGGACTGCCCCATGCCACCTCAAATTAGAGGCGCGTGCTTCTGCCAGGCAGCTGGCAGGAACCTGGGGCTTTGGGTTTTGGAATGATCCTTTCGGCATGAACCTGGGATTTGGCGGGGGGCGCAGGCTGCCAGAATTTCCGGATGCGGCCTGGTTTTTCTTTGCCTCTGAACCCAATCACCTGTCTTTTCGGGATCACCTCCCGGCCCAGGGAGCACTGGCTGCTGTATTCAGGTCCCCGGGGGTGCCGCTGTGGATGCTGGCCCCTCTTGGGGCGGCAGCCCCATTGTTGCTGCTGCGCTGGTTTTCCCGGCTGGCGCGCCGTTTTGCCGCAACCCTGGTGCAGGAAGATGCCGCTGATTTTACGCTCGATCTGACCGAATGGCATTCCTATGAACTGATCTGGCAGGCCAGCGGGGTGCAATATCTGGTGGACGGTGAGACAGTCCAGCGGACTTTGCTCTCGCCGCGCGGCCCGTTAGGGCTGGTGTTGTGGCTGGATAACCAGTTTGCAGCCTGGCGCCCCGACGGCAGGTTGAATTATGGTACACTCGAAACCGATGCACGTTGGATCGAGATAAGGAGCCTGGCTATCGCATGAGAGAAGTAAAAAAAATCTGCATCATGCCACAAACCCGCGGCGTTGGCGGCCCGGCGAGCTTCCGGCAGCGGATCAGTGCTGGCTTGGCTGAGCATGGGATCCAGGTCTCTGCGGACCTGAGGGGGCCGTGTGATGCGGTGCTGCTGATCTCGGCCTGGCGGCAGCTTTCTCACCTGTGGCGCTTAAAGCGCGCCGGGGTTCCGATCATCCAGCGATTGGATGGCATCAACTGGATGCACCGGGAGACCTCGTTCGACCTGCGCTATTACCTGAAGGCTGAATACAGCAACCTTTTGATGCGCTATACCCGTAAACATCTTGCTGATCGAATTGTGTATCAGAGTGAATTTGTGGCCCACCGCTGGCAGCAGGTGTACGGGCCGGTGCCCGCGCCCCATACGGTGATCCATAATGGGGTTGACCTCAAAGCCGTCACCCCACAGGGGGAGTCATGGCCGCCCGGGGATCGCCAGCGTGTTCTGGTGGTGGAAGGAACCTATGGCGGCGGATACGACCTGGGCGTGAAATTTGTGCTGGATATGGCCGCCGGCGTAGAGCGCAAATATGGCATACCTTTAGAAGTGCTGTTTGTGGGACTGGCAACGGATGCCGTCAGGGAAAAGTGGACCGCATATGCCCAGGTACCTGTGCAGTGGCTGGGGGTTGTGCCGCGCCAGGATATACCCCGCCTGAACCGCTCAGCTGCACTTTTCTATTCAGTCGATCTGAATCCGGCCTGCCCCAATACGGTGATCGAAGCGCTGGCCTGCGGCCTGCCGGTGCTGGCGTACGATACCGGTGCCTTGCCAGAAATGGTGCTGGCGGATGCCGGCCGGGTGGTGCCTTATCGGGCGGACCCCTGGAAGCTGGAACTTCCGCCAACGGATGGGCTGGTGGATGCCGCGGCGGACATCCTGCAAAATCAGGCTCGCTTCCGGGCGGCTGCCCGGGCCCGGGCAGAGGCGGCCTTTGATCTGCAGGATATGGTGCGCAAATATTTGGAGGTTCTCCGGGCTGTATGAGCAAAACACAAACCAATTTCACGGGAAAATTAGCAGTGCAGCAGCGTGTCTTGCCCAGCTACCGGGTGCCCTTTTTTGAGGAGCTGGCTTCGCTGTGTGAGGGTGGAATGAGCCTGTTTGCCGGTAAGCCTCGCCTGGTTGAGGCCATCCAAACCGCGGATGCCCTGCAGGGTGCCAGGCTGGTGGCGGCAGAAAACCGGCACCTGCTGAACGGGCCGCTTTACCTCTGTTACCAGCCTGGCATCACGGCCTGGCTGCAGGCCGAACAGCCAGATGCACTGGTGGTGGAGGCTAACTCGCGCTACCCCAGCACACCCAAAGCTGTGCGATGGATGCAGGCCAGGCAGCGGCCGGTGTTGGGGTGGGGGCTGGGTGCTCCGCCTATTTCTGGGCCGCTGGCAGGCCTAAGGACCCTGGCACGTCAGCGCTTCCTGCTCAGTTTGGATGGCGTGATAGCTTACAGCGAACGCGGGGCCGAGGAATACCGCTCGATGGGGGTGCCCGCCAGGCGCGTGTTTGTGGCTCATAATGCTGCTGTTTCCCGCCCGAACTCGCCCCCTGAGCGGCGGCCCATGGGGCATGCTAAGCCGGTGGTGCTGTTTGTGGGGCGCTTGCAAGCCCGCAAGCGGCTGGATATGCTCTTCTCAGCCTGCGCAACCTTACCTGCCGAGCAACAGCCCGACCTGATCATTGTGGGAGATGGCCCGGCCAGAGAAGCATTTGAAACCCAGGCTCAGGCAATCTACCCCACGGCCCAATTTGTGGGTGCCAAACACGATGCCGACCTGGCACCTTATTTCGCCATGGCCGACCTGTTTGTCCT
>DNGN01000288.1 GCA_003486225.1 Chloroflexota bacterium | reverse complement strand
CTGAATTTCCTTTCACTAGTAGTTTACTCAGCCATGGCCCGATTATTCTTCGAAGGCTTCCGCGGCAGCAGTCCTGTCACCCTGCTGAACCTCAGACAAGCCCAGCTGATCGCCTGGATAATTCTGGCCCTGTCGCTCTGGTTTGTGCACAAGCGGCGGCAGCAATCCGAAAGCCCCAATCCGTAAATTCCTCTGCAAGCCAAACAGGTCCCCGGCGAAAATTCGATCCTCATCCTCCCGGCTGTCCCTGCCCTTATTGAGCATTTTCAAGGTAAAATGAGCCTCGACAGAGACCCACAAGACAGGNNCGGTTGGCGTGGAGATCGAACGATCCCGTTGATCCTGCCTGCGCCAACTTTGGCCCATAACCTCCCTAAAACCCGCTCACAAGCAGCCAGCGATAGGCAATATGGTTCATTTATCAAACTTTTAATAAACTGGTATAATTCCCCGCCAGGATTGGGCAAGTGGTGAGCATTTAATACAGAATGCTTTCACACCCTGCCCACCCTATCCTGAAAGGATTAATGCAATGAAACGACCCAAAAAAACAACCCTCGGAACCAGTGAACGCGGCGGTGGCATGCCGTCTTACAGCCTGAGCTTACCGGTGCTGCTGGTGATGTTCATCTTCTTCATGGTTTTTGGCGGTGGTTTGACTTACTTCGCCACGCGTGGCATTCCAGAACAGACATCAGAGCCCACCCCGCTGGTATTCGTTACCGACACCATCCCGCCGGACACGCCAACACCCACCGAGACTCAGTTCCCCACCATTACCAATACACCACCACCGCAGCCCACCCTGCCCCCAATTGATTACACAGTTCAGGAGGGAGATACCTGCCAGGCAATTGCAGGTGCATTCAATATTTCCACCACAGCTCTGATCACAATCAACGGGTTGTCCGTCAACTGCTACCTGGTCATCGGGCAGCGCTTGCAGGTCCCCCAACCCACTCCCTTGCCTACCACAGACGCGATCGCCACCCAATCTGCCCGGCAGACTGAAGCAGCCTGCCCCATTGAATATGTCACGGTGCAAACTGGCGATACGATTGAGATCATCTCCCAGTATACCCGTGTACCCGTCCAAGAAATCCTCAGCTTCAACGGCAAGCCATCTTCCCTGCTGTTCGCCGGCGAGATTTTAGCCATCCCCACCTGCAAGCAGACCGTAGATCTCTCAGGAGCTACCTTTACCCCCTCCCCTGCGCCAACCTACCAGGCTCCATCCGTCATTCAGCCCCCCACAGGCTCTTTCTACCGTGCTGCTGAAGAGATCATCCTGCAGTGGACGTCACCTGCAGAACTGCGCGCCAACGAGTTCTTCCTGATCACCATCATCGACAGCACGGATGGCGGCAGCATTGTTTTAGAAGAAACCGTCAAAGATACGCGCT
The DNA here is from genome assembly GCA_003486225.1 of Chloroflexota bacterium. The sequence continues at coordinate 11,374 of DNGN01000288.1, read as the reverse complement.
TCATTGTCCCCAGCTCAGCCCAACCTGCCGGAGACAACCCGCACATCTACGCCTGGAAAATCGGTATCATTGCCCAAATTGGCGAGGACGCTGATGGAAACCCCATCTTCCGTGAAAGCGGTCCTGATAGCGAGCTGGCTTACTTTGCCTGGCAGGGCAATTAGGCTATCGCCCTTCCGTTAGCAGTCAATAAGATCAAAAATCAAATGACCACCTTCTGGTGGTCATTTGTTATTCCTTACGCAATTCAAACCCGGTTGCACTCCATATTACATCCTCAGCGAATCTGCCCCACGCGAGATACTGTCTAAAAATTCCTGGCGGGTAGCCAGATTTTTGCGGAAAGCACCGTGCATCGCAGACGTGGTCATACGGGCATCGTGCTTCTTCACCCCCCGCATCACGGAACACAAATGGATCGCCTCCAGCACCACAGCTACCCCGTGCGGGTTCAGCACTTCACTGATAAAATCTGCGATCTGCCTGGTCATGCGTTCCTGCACCTGAAAGCGGCGGGCATATAGGTCCACCACACGCGGAATCTTGGAAAGCCCGATCACCTTGCCGCGCGGGATATAAGCCACATGCGCCCGGCCCATAAAAGGCAGCAGGTGGTGCTCGCAAAGGCTGTAAAACTCAATATCCCGTACCAAAACCATTTCATCATACGAAACATCAAAAATCGCATCATTTACCAGGGCAACCGGGTCCGTCCAATATCCGGCCAGCAGTTCGTCATACATGCGAGCAACGCGATCCGGAGTTTGGCGCATCCCTTCTCGGTCCGGGTTCTCACCAACAGCCTCGATCAATTCAGCGATCGCATGCCGGATTCTGTCCTGGTCCCCGCCTGCGCCATTCAGCAGTTTGGCAGCTTTATATAAGTTATCGTTATTATCAGTCATTGATTTCCTTCAAAGATTTTCAGTATAATATTAAAGAATACTGTTTTTTCCAATCAGATCGAATCAATCCAGCTTCAATTAAATCCAATTAGACCCATATTTTACCGCTAACTCATCACTTGGGCAAAGCCAAAGGGAACAAATGGACCTGATAAAAATCTTACAGGGTGTCGAGTTGTTCGAGGGTTTAAGCGATGAGGAGCTGAAACACGTCGCCTCCCTCTGCTTAAAACGTTCCTTCCAAGAAAACGAGATCATTGCCAAACAGGACTCTCATGGAGAAGAACTCTTCATCATCCAGGAAGGATTTGTGGAAGTGGTCGTCCAGACCTCCAGCAGCCGCAAAGTGATCGTCAACTTGGGCACCGGGCAAACCATTGGCGAAATGTCGCTCATCGACCAGGGACGCCGTTCCGCCACTGTCCGAGCCCTCTCATCTCCCACCATCGTACAGATCATCGAACAGCAAGATTTTGCCGAGCTGTGTGAATCAGAATGCCGCATTGGCTATATTGTCATGCATAACATCGCCACCGACCTTTCCTTCCGCCTGCGCCAGCGTAACCTCAACGACATCATCCGAGGGTAGCAAAATGATTGTCTACAAAGTCAGCATCGTGGTGGCTGACGGCAGCCATCCGGGTGCGATCCTTAACCTCCACAAAAAACCTGAAGTCGGCAAGAGCGTCGAAATCAACGGGAATAAATTCATCATCCAAGAAGTCATCGAGCTCACCCCACCGCGCGGAAATTTCCGCTATCTGCACCTGACCTGCCTGCCAAAATAACCCCGAATGCATTCCCCCATCCCTCGGATAAATCAACCCAAGCCCATCAGCCTGTTCTGAATAATGGGGCGCAGAAGATCTCCCCAGCAAGAACCTTTTTTTATTTCTACTATGCAAAAGGACTTAGTTAAAAAAATCCGGGCGATGTTTCGCCCGGATTGAACTTTTAAGTTAGGGTTTGGCCTAAGCCATCTCAGTTTCAATCAGGCCATACGTGCCATCCCGGCGGGTATACAGCACATTCACCGAATTGGTGTTCATATTAAAAAAGACAAAGAAATCTTCATGCCCCAGCAANNTCGTCTGCTCTCTCTTCAGACCGCAACATGATTTTTTTCCCTAGTAACGTGATCTGCGCCACAAATCGGTCATTGATCATCTTGGAAGACTTCGCATAGGTCAATTCGACCTTTACTTCCTCCAGATCATTGAGATATCGATCCAGTTTTCCGGCCTTTTTATTCACATAATCAAACAACCTGTCTTTCACTTCAAAACCATTCGATTTGATATCTACTTTTATTGTCATGGCTACTCCTCATCACTAAAAGATTTAAATTAATATTACCAGATTTCAATCTGGTGACCAACCTATTCGAAATTGATCCAATTTCAGGCCCTGGAAACCACCACAGCTTCAATACTCGCCGCACCCGCTTCGCGCAAAGCAACCGCCGTGGCCTCCAAAGTAGCCCCTGTGGTAAGCACGTCATCGACAAGCAGTATCCTCTTACCGCGTACTGTATCCGGAACAGCCCTGAACGCACCTGACACATTCAGCAGCCTTTCTTCCAGGCTTAATCCTACCTGGCTTGCAGTTTCCCGGGTCCGGACGACGGCTGCCGGTTTAAAAGCCAGCCCCAGAATCAACGCCAAAGATCTAGCCAGCAAGGCGGCCTGATTATACCCACGTTCCCGCTGGCGGATTTTACCCAGTGGGACCGGCACCACCATATCCGCCTTTATATTATTGCTCTCCACCAGCCAAACAAGGTGTTGGGCCAAGGCATCTCCCAAAGCGATATCCCGGGCGTATTTCAACCGCTTGATGGCTTTGCTTAGTGGTTCTTGGTACTTTCCCCAGGCATAGGCGTTCTCAAGTTGGTTTTTCCTGGCACATTGGTGCGCCCTCCCATTAACCACTTTTTGCTTGCCACACAAACTGCACATACCTTCACTCAACACCAGGCAGCTCTGGATACACGCCTTGCACCAACGCGCGCCTACCTGGCCACAGCCAGCGCAGCGCGGCGGCAAAAGCAAATCCAGGATTATCCAGATAGATTGATAGAGTTGATATCTAAGTCGAATTGCTGGTGATTTGGAGTTCAGTCCTTATCCTTATCCACCAAAGATGTCCGCAATCGGTCCATTCATGACAATCAGCACTGCGGGACCCATCATAATAATCAAGATGGTCGGGAAGATCAAAAATGCCATGGGCAGCAGCATCAGCACTGGGGCGCGTTGGGCAGCCTGTTCTGCACGCTGTCTGCGCCTGACGCGCATATCATCGGCCTGGATGCGTAGAATCTTGGCCATGCTCACACCCAGCTGTTCACTCTGGATGACGGCAGCAACAAAACTTTCGAATTCAGCCGCCCCAATCCTCTCAGCCATATCACGCAAAGCTTCACGCCTGAGTTTTCCCAACTGCATCTCCTGCAGGGCCCGGGAAAATGCAATCGAGAGTTCATTATCCCATTTATCGGCCACTTTGCGCATGGCCGCATCAAACCCCAGGCCGGCCTCCACGCAGATCGTCAGCAGGTCAAGTGCATCCGGCAGGGCTTTGCGCACGCTCTCCTGGCGTCGGGCAATTTTGGCATCGATCAGCATATTGGGCATGATGAAACCAAAAATGATGGTGCCGAGCGTGATCAGGAAATTGGTAAATTTAAACAAGTCTTGCTTGTAGACCAGCACCATCAACGCCCCAAAGAGCACCGCCAGGATAAAACGGCTGGCAAAGAAGGTTGTTGGTTCGACACCGCGCGGGTTACCGGCCATCTCCAGCTTGCTCTGGATTTGATCCAGCGCTCTCTGCGGTGTGATCCGCATGGCCACTTCACCCAATTTATTGGCGATGGGAATGATGACGCGCTCCAGGAAGGGCTGAGACATCTCAATTTCATGCAGACTGGCCAACTCGCCGCGTTCCGCAAACTCAGCCAGCCGTTCTTCAAGGGGGTCCACATCTCTGCTGCCGCGCAGCCCCACCATCACCAAGATTACGGCGACGAGCAAGACAACCACGATGATACCAATCAGGACTACTGTAGGGTTCATAAGCTACTCACATCCGTACTAAACTTCAATATCCGCAATTTTGTTCATCACGATGGTACCAAGGATAATCAACAATCCGCTGCAGCCCAACATCGAAGCACCNNCCTGCCCGATGCAGTTACCTGTGTCGTCAGCGTTTTAATTTCTCCCTTGATGCGGATCCTTTCCCGGATGGTATGCGAGATCGTTTCCAGCACTTCGGATAAATTACCGCCCACTTCACGCTGCACATTGATGGCCGTTACCACCAGGTCGAGATCTTCACTGGGAATACGGGTCAGCAAATTATCCAGGGAAGCTTCCATCGAAATGCCCAACTGCATTTCCTGCACCACCCGCCTGAACTCACTGCTGATTGGTGCCGGCAGTTCCTTTGAAACAGCTTCCAAAGCTTGCATGGTGGAAAAGCCAGCTCTCAAACCATTGACCATTAAATGCAGCATATCCGGAAGCTGGCCGTTAAAATCTTTCAGGCGTTTAGATTGCAGTCTGCCAACAAAAACTTGTGGAATAAACAAACCACCCACTGCGCCAACCAGGGCAAAAATCCCACCTAAAAGAGTGGTTTCCAATTTGCCTAACAGCACCCAAGATAATCCAGCCGTCAAAATACTGGAAAGCCCGGTCAAAGCCACAAACTCGCCGGGTTTCAGTTTAAGGTCTGCCCGCGCCAGGTCCTCCGATATTTTCGAGCCGTAATCCGTTTTGGTGATCAGCGAGTTAGCCCACTCGCTAAACGCAGAGGCTCTACCTTCGTCTTCTTCCGAGCCCCCGTAATCTAAACCGGTATCCGAAGCTTCCAGATATTTCTCTATCCGTTCTTCAACCAGTTCCTTCTCGCTCGATATCGTAAGGATAATCCCCACGACTACCAGAATGAGAAGTAGACCACCACCTACCCATAAGATTGGACCAGCCATTATTACCTCATCGCCTCAAGTTCGGTTCTGGTTATCTGCCGATAATGCCGCATGTTTGCTGCCTTTCTAGCGGCGAGAACCGATCCCGAATATTTGCGGTGGAAGATGGATTCCAGTCGCTTCGATCTTATCCATAAACTTCGGCCGCAGGCCGGTTGGGCGCAAACGTCCCAGCACCTTTCCGCTTTCNNGTGATCGAAACAATCTTGCGGGTCCCATCTCGCAAGCGTTCCGCATGTACAATCACATCCACCGCGGCCGCAATTTGCTCTCGGATGGCTCGGACCGGTAAATCGTATCCAGCCATCATGGTCATTGTTTCAATACGGGCAATCGTATCGCGCGGGCTGTTGGAGTGAGCAGTTGTCATCGATCCGTCGTGCCCCGTATTCATCGCCTGGAGCATATCCAAGGCAGCGCCATCACGAATCTCACCAACCACAATCCGGTCTGGGCGCATACGCAAAGAGTTCACCACCAGGTTCTGAATCGTGATCTCGCCGCGCCCTTCAATATTCGGCGGCCTCGATTCCAATGTCACCACGTGCTCCTGCCGCAATTGGAGTTCAGCCGCATTCTCAATCGTTACAATCCGTTCATCCGGAGGGATAAAACCAGAGAGCAGGTTCAACATGGTTGTTTTACCAGAGCCTGTACCACCCGACACCACGATGTTCAAGCGCGATTCCACGCAGGCTTTCATAAATTGAATCGATTCCGGGGTGATCGAACCATTCTCAATCAAATCTTCCACCGTGAGTGGTGTTTTGGAAAACAAACGAATGGTTATCGTTGGACCCACCAGAGAAATCGGCGGGATCACAGCATTTACACGGGAACCGTCCGGCAGACGGGCATCCACCATCGGGCTCGATTCATCAATCCTGCGGCCCAGGGGAGCCACAATGCGATCNNACTTCTGTTACCGAGTCGTCTTCTAACATCGGTTGCAATGGCCCAAAACCAATGATCTCGGCTACAATCTGCTCAAATAAGCGGTGCTTCTCCTGCCGGGATAGCACAATACTCTCTTCCACCAGGATCTGCTCATAAAGCCCCTGGATCGTTTTGCGCACCTCAGCCACTTTGGTGACATCCATGCCGGGGTCCAGTTCAGCCAGAAGTCGGTTTTGCACCCTGGTTTTCAAGTCCAGGTAAGTATCACGCTGGCCTGTAGCTCCCGGAGGGGCTGTTCGGCGCGCCTGTAAATTAGACAGTTTTGCCCCGCCAGAACCCCCGCCAGGTTGTGCACCTCGCTTCGGTTCCTCGTCTTTTCCTTGCTCAAGTCTTTTCAAAAGGGACATCAAATACTCCTAAATACAGTGTTTTTTGNNCGCTCAGGCGTCACAGAACGTCGTTTATCAAACATGTTCATCACCAAGAAAACCTTCTCTCTAGGATATCCCAGAGCGATCATCAAATCCAGGAACAGGCGTACATTTTTAATCGATGGGATATCTTGGGTCGTGACAACCGCTACCAGATCCGCTTCATCCAGAGCAGTCAGGGTGATATCATCCAAACCAGAGTTTGTATCGATCAATACATACGCGAACATATTTTTGAGAAAGCGGACTACCTTACTAAATTGGTCGCCTGTCACATCTTCGGCTTGCTCTGGCCGAGGGGGGGCGGCTAGAATACGGACACCTGTCTCACCATGCTCTAACAGAACATCCTCAACAAAATCGGGATCCAATTCATCCGCCCGGCTGGTAACATCTGCCAGATTATTCCTGGTCTGCTCATTGAAGAAGAAAGAGAGGTCTCCAAACTGTAATCGCGCATCTACAACCACCACGGGTTTTTCAGGGGTGTGCAGGGCAACAGCCAGATTAGCGGTGATAGAAGTCGATCCCGTCCCACCTTTGGGGCCATAGATCGCTACCACTCTGCCTTTATGTCTGGCAGGGAAAATCCCGCTCGATGTACTGATTCCCCCACTGGCTTGGACTGCTGCCAAGGTATTGGCCGCTTTTTTCTTTTCCTCATGGGCCATTTCACCCGCCCGGTTAATGGCGGATATCAGTTCGTCCAGGTCCGGTGGTTTGGTTAAGAAGTCGCGCGCCCCGGCCAGCATTGCNNGCTGCTACCCGAATCGCTTCCTCGCCTGTTCGACCGACACCAACAACCTCTACATTCGGTTCAAACTGAAGAAGCTTATGAATATTTTCTCGTGTTTCCGCAATATCATCAACAATGATAACGGTAATTTTATCGCCTTCTGCCATTCAATTCTCCAATCAACTAATCGATTTGTAATCTTATTGTTGAATGCCTTCAGGTCTTGGCGGATCATTTTCCAATACAGGCGGCTCGAGTACGTCAATGCGAGGTTGAGTACCGTACGGTAAACGGACAGGCAGCGGAATTCGGTACACATCCATCAGGTACTGTAAGGTAACCGCATTGGTATCCTCGCGCGAGCCGTCATTTGCCGCTCTAAGGGCCAATGTGACTTCAGCGCCTGTGTACAGCAAATAGTTCAGTGTGATGGCTTCCTGGGGAGTCATGATCAAGGTCACAATATCCGGAGGAGGCGCAGTCGGCGGAGGCGGGGGAGCAGCCTCTTCGTCTGCTGCCTGGCCTACAGGAGTGCTGGTTGCCACAACAACTTCCTGACCAAGTGCATTATACACGGGGAAGTTGCCAACCTGCAGTACGATCAGACCTTGCATGATACGCTGGCTGACAACCCTGGCACGTTGGGTCTCAGAAGGCACATAATAAAAAGGTTGATCCAGCAGTGAATCAAGTTCTGCCCGACCCTGAGGTCCCACAGTTCCAGCCACAATATTATTGAACGACTCAGTGTAATTGAAACTTCCCTCGACAAAGATATTTGAGCCAGGAGTCACCACACCGGCAGTATAGTTCGGTGTAATGCTCTGGAATTGGGTATCCAGATCGACAAATGCCATCGTCACGATCACATCCACATTATCGCCGCGGGTCAGACCGTATGCAACCGAAGAAAAACGGCTGATCGGGACCGGGAAGGCCACCTTGCCCGCATCAATTAACCAGGCATGGTCCGAGCCCTCCGATTCTGCCAGGTTGCTTAAGAGCATACTTTGGTTCAGAAAAGTTCCCGCACTGAGATCAATGCGCGCAATTTCACCGATTACGTCTGCAATTTCAGAATAGGTAGAATCAGCATTCACTGTTTCAATCGGCAGGTTCCGGATCTCTACCATCCCATCAGTGATCGTTTGGCCGCGAGCCACAGGCTGCTTCAGCACCACTACTGTGACAGTCTGCAGGGCTGCTTGTGTTGCTTGCAGATCTGCTTCTGGTACGCCCTGGTCCATATTTTGGATCAAATAAATCGCACCAATTCCGACGACAGCTACGATAGCCACAAGTAAAAGTAATCTTCCCAGGCGCATTTTGCCTCCTATAAAACCATTAGTTTTTAGCCTTTTTGTCAAAAGCTATAGTTATCATACTCTTTCAGTATTGCTTGTCAAGCGTAGTATAGTACTAGCCGATGTGTGTAAAATATGCTTAAGTCTACAAGAAAACTGTCTTCTGTGCCACAGAATTACAGACTAAATTATTGAAAAAAACAGGGTCAAAAATCCTATTGATTCGAATTTTTCTATAAAAACTCTGCTCCCCGCTATTGACTCGAATTAATCATTTCGCATCTGCTCTGATTGTTACAAAAACTCAACTCATCTTATTGACAAATTAAAAGTCTAATTTCTCAAAAAGAGTGAAGCCCCTCGAGAGGGGCCTCACAGACAATCAACTATTGGGATTTTAGAAACCCTGAGGTTTAGTTAGCCGGAGCAGCAGCATTCAGGGTATCGGCAATTTCGGTAAATACATTACCGATGGTGGGGGCAAGGAATTGCATCGCGACAATCACCACAATGGCGATCAAGACGATGATCAGAGCGTACTCTACCAAGCCTTGTCCTTTTTCTTTTGGTGCAAATAACATAACGAATTCTCCTTTCATAAATAGTTCACCAAACGGTGATCAATTGAATTAGGAACATTATATGTTAAATCCTATTAGAATTCAATAGGTAGATGTTTACAGATTTGTTAGGCTCATTCAATCANNTCCAGTTGCACTTTCACCTGGGTAGCCTGGCTGTGGGTGATCGCGTTATGCATCAGTTCCTGCATCGAGCGGAAGATCATCACTTCCAGATAGGATTCCAGACGACGTTCGTTCCCTGTGGCAGAAACCACCACTTCTATGGCGTTCTTCTCTCTAAAGGCGTTGCAATACCTCTTGATAGTCGGAGCTAATCCCAGATCATCGAGCATCATCGGCCGCAGGTCAAAAATAAAATCTCTCACCTGCTGAAAAGTTGTTGAAGCCGCCCCTTTGAGGTTACTTAGTTCCGATCGGGCTTTTTCCTGGTCAATCTCAAATAAGCGCATGGCGATTTCAGTTTGCAAAATAAAGTTTGATAGCGCCTGAGCAGGGCCATCGTGCATCTGGCGTGATAATCGCTGGCGCTCCGTCTCCTGTGCCTGGATCAGCATCTCCGCATTCGCAAATTTCGCTCCGCCCAACGCTTTGCCGCTCCTATTGGTGGTTCCTGCGTCCCCATCCAGTGACAGTTTTAATTTCTTCAACATGCTCAGATATCGATCCAGGTGGCTCTGATCGCTTTGCAGCTTTTCCAGTTGACCGCGCATCCCCACCAGGCGTTGCTGAGCATCCAGCGCTGCCTCATATGCAATCTTGACCTCACTGACCGGAAGTTCGTTGATTTGGTTTTCCACCTGCTGCAAATGCATTGTAATGGTTGCATTTCGCTCTGATAACTTTTTCACTTCCAATTGGCTTTGCTCGAGCATCAGACCAATCTCGCGCAACTCCCTCTGGGTATCATCAATCTCTTGCTGGAGAGTATCATGGATCGAATGGACATTGTTCTCAGCGCCATTGGTTTCGTTTGCCATCTCTTCTACTCCTCTGCTTCCGAATCTTGATCATAAAGACGCACCCAACCGCGGCGGAGTGAATACACAGCCGCCTGAGTCCGGTCTTCCACGTTCAATTTACGCAGGATTGCGGTAACATGATTTTTTACCGTCTGATGACTGATACCCAGCTTGGTGGCAATTTCTTTGTTGCTCAACCCCAGGGTTACACATTCCAATACTTCCATTTCTCTCGTCGAAAGTGGGTAGAAAGGCTCCCCAGGATCGCTGTAAGGTCGGGAGGTTGATTCAACGCGCTGCCCCAACCAGTTTTGGACACCGTTCTCATCCATGCGCACGTCACCTATAAAGTAATACCCTTCGGCTACCTCGCGGATTATCTTGATCAATTTTTCCGGTTCCACATCTTTGGCACTGTAAGCATGCGCCCCAACCCGCATCGCATGGATAATCTGCTCCGTATCATCATACGCAGTCAGCAGCACCACTTTGGTTGTCATTTTATCCAAAACCATCTGGCGGGTGAGCTGCTGGCCGTTCAAACCCGGCAAGTTAACATCCAAAACCGCCACATCGGGTTGCAGTTCCTTGATGATCTCGTACGCTTTTTCACCTGAATCAGTCTGGCCAATGACCTCAAAATCCGGCTCCAAAGAGAAGGAATCAATCACCCCTTGGCGAAACAATGGATGATCGTCTACAACGATAATTGTAATTTTTTCCATATTATCTGCTACCTAACTGGAATTTACTCCACATCAAACTGAGCACTCTCAAAAAGTATAGCACAGGGTAGAAATGCCAGCAATCAAAATAGAAATCGGTGTTTTCAATTTTTCCAAGCCAGATCTGAAATAGATTTAGAACATTACAACCCCGGCTTAATCCAATCTTAAATAGAATTGACTTTTACCACAGGCTGGAAAATCTCACCACCTCACCGTACTCGGATTGCTGCTCGCTGGTCTGTGGTTTTTTTCCGAGGATTAACCAAATCTACGCAGGGATTGTCTTAATCCCCCGTACAGGTCTCCCAGAGGTAGACGGCCATATTTTCTTCTCCAAACTCCCGTGTAATGGCCGTATCGGTTTGGAAGACCATCTGCCTGCCTGTTACTATCTCTGGATACCAGTCCGGAAATGTGACCAGGTATACCGGACATTCTTGATTGAGATAATCAATCAGCTGGCTCTCATCTCGAATGAAGGGGATCACATCCGGCGAGATCAGCCCGGCCAGGTCCACGATCTCCCTTTCGGTGAAAAACCCAATCGCACCAATATCATGGGCTGCAATCAGTTCATCTGGCTTGGTATTCCTCACCAGCCAGTTGGCGGTAGCCACCATTTCCCCATTGATCACAGCCACATCCTTTGTAAAGGCATCCAGGCCCAGCCACCAGAAGAGCACCAGCAGCAGCCCAATCACTGCCACCCAAACCCTTCCCACCATCCAGCGCAACCTTCCCGGGGGCTTCCCGCCTACCAGGGCAGCCGTCCCTGCCAGACCCCAGATCAGCAACACTGGAACCACAGGAATCAAATATCGCCCATGCTGGTA
>DNGN01000040.1 GCA_003486225.1 Chloroflexota bacterium | reverse complement strand
TCGATCTGCTGGCTGAGCTGGTCTACTTCCTCCAGCGTCATGGCAAAGCCGTTATGCCGCAGAGGAATGCCCATCTGTTCCTGCCAATCGCCCCTGTCCAGCACCTGGGGTTGATCTGCGATAAAGCGGTTCAGGGCAAAATCTTCAACTCGCGCCACGTGCCACAGGTTCCATGCCAGTGAATTCACGCGCGGGTGCGGGCGTTGGCGTATCAGGTCTTCCGGCACATCTTCCCATACAACATGCAGCCAGAAATCGTATAAGACTTTGTAGCGTACAAAAAACAAATCTAGGGCATTCATGCCTGGCTCCTCCTTTGATGAGATAAATCACTCACAAGGCTGACTCTGGACCAGATCCTCTGGCAGACCAAAGCCCTGTTAAGAAGGTGGATAAGAAGATCAGCGTAAAGGGGATCCATGTCCCCAGCAGGCTGGTGAACATTTCCAGGCTTCCCATGATCAGCATTGCCACGACAAAGAAATCCATGGCGATCACAAATCCCACAAAGATCAGCGCCGTTTGAAGTGCGGAGGTATAGTTAAATCTCCTGAAGTAAGACAGCGACACACCTGTAAAGAAGATCGGTGCGCCCACCGCATGCACGATCAAGGTGGTTTGCATGGGCAGGGTTGCCATGCCGATGCCCATCGTAGCTGCGCAGAGTGCCCAGCCGGTAAAGGCATGTACTATAAGGGTCATACTCCGTTTTGGGTTCATTTCTGCTCCTTGCTGTATTTGAGCCCCAAAATTCTCCAGTTGAAATCTGCTGCGGGTTTCCCTTGTTGGGGTGTAGGCTGACAATCTCATCTTAGCATAGGTTCTTGCTGAGCGGGTCTGCTCTAATATTTTTGCCTTCTTATGAGCCACAATTGGCAGTCTGGCTTGTTTTTATTTAGAAAATGATAAAAGGAATGCTAATGGGAAAAATTGGATTTGACAAAATCGATAAAATTGATTATAAATAAAGTATAAGCGCTTGGGTTGCCCCCCTCAACTCAAGTGCTTATTATTTTTCCCCCTTTTATGCAGCTTTCCCACTACTCTCGCATTGATGACGCTAAATCAAGGTTATGTTAGAATCTCTGGATAGGTCTGGGCCTTTTCCTGTCTGGACGGGTACAGACGATCTTTCCAATCAATTTGGAGGCAGTTTGGGTAGCAACGGTAAATCTCCCACACATCTGGTTTTGGCATCCAATTCGCCGCGGCGCAAAGAGCTGCTCCGGCTTGGCGAGTGGAATTTCCGTATTCTGCCGGCCGATGTGGATGAAACGCCCTTGGCAGATGAACCCGCTGACCGCTATGTCCTGCGCCTGGCTGAAGCCAAAGCACATGCCGTGGCTGGCCTGGTGGGTGCGTCTGAATGGATTGTGGCCGCCGATACCACGGTGGCCGATGGTGAGCATATCCTGGGCAAACCGCAGGATAGCGCTGAGGCCATGTCCATGTTGGTCAGCCTGCGCGGGCGGGAGCACCANNCCGATGTGCCGATGCGCGCATATTCGACGCAAGAAATCCGGGATTATATTGCCACTGGCGACCCCTTTGATAAAGCCGGCAGCTATGCCATCCAGCACCCGGAATTCCGTCCGGTCGAAGCGCTGATCGGTTGTTACGCCAACGTGGTCGGATTACCGCTCTGTCACCTTGCCAGGGCCCTCCAGGCGCTGGGCCAGACATCCCCAGCCAGCCTGGCTGCCAGGTGCCAGACCCATCTTCAGTATGATTGCACAGTATTTTCACAAGTGCAAAAAGGAGAACTATGAAATCTAGCGCCCAGAAAGTTAACGCGCTTGTCACTTTTTCATTGATCACGGTATTGCTGGTCCTGGCTGCCTGCTCGCTCCGGCCTGCCGACTCCGGCGGCGAACCCAATGCCTCCTCGGAGAACAGCGCCCCAACAAGTGGAACCCCGGGTGAGATCATCCCTACCATTGTCTCTGTGCCGGACCCCAGCCAAACTGCCCGCACTTACCTGACAGCATGGAATAATCTTGAATACGAAGCCATGTATAACATGCTCACCACCCTCAGCAGGGATTCAATCTCGCTGGAGGCATTCTCCAACCGTTATCTTGAAGTTGAACAGCAAGTGGTGCTGACTGGCATTGATTATGAGATCCAGCAGACGCTCACCAGCCCCACCAATGCCCAGGTCGGCTATCGGGTGGTGCTGCATTCTTCTGTCGTGGGCGACCTCGAGGTCCAAACTCAAATGTCGCTGGGTTTGGAAAGTGGGCAGTGGAAAGTGGTCTGGGATGATACGATCATCATGCCCGAATTGGCTGGTGGCAACCGCTTGAGTATGGAAACCATCTGGCCGACGCGCGGCATCATCTACGACCGTAACGGCAATACCCTGACCGCCGATACGCGCGCGGTGGCAATATCGGTGATTCCCACGGCCATTGAAGAAGACCAGGAAGATTCCATCGTCGGCGCTATTGCGGCTGCTTCGGGGCTGCCAGCACCCTACTGGAGCTATAAGATTTTTGACGAGGATAACCCATACATTATCCCGATAACCGAGATCCCCTACAGCCAGTTTGAGGAATTTGAACCTCGGCTCTCGCGTCATTACAATGCCCTTGCAGCCGAAGTGTATGAAACCCATCTCACGTATATCAATGAGGCTGGCTCGCATGCAACCGGGTGGGTGGGACCGATCCCTGCCGAAGATGTAAATGATTGGGCTGCCAAGGGCTACCCGTTTGGGGCTCAGATCGGGCGCAGCGGGGTGGAGGCCTGGGGAGAGGAAATGCTCGCCGGGCGGCCGAGTGCCGACCTGTATGTCGTCACCCCGGATAATCTGCTGCTTACCCGCCTGGCCACAACCGAAACGGTCCCATCGCAATCCATCTATACCACGCTGGAAGAAGATATGCAGCGCTGGGCGCAGCTTTCGCTGCAAGGTTTTACGGGTGCTGTGGTGGCACTCGAGCGCGATACGGGCCGGGTTTTGGCGATCGCATCCTCGCCCACTTTCGACCCCAATTACGCCGACCTGGCGAACCCCAACAGCTTATGGGGTAACTATTTCCCGGATTCAGCCGGCCGCTTCTTTAACCGTGCTACCCAGGGGCAATATCCGCCGGGTTCAATCTTCAAGGTGATTACCCTCTCTGCCGCGCTGGAGACTGAACGCTTTGATCCCTACGACGCCTTGGAATGCGGCTATTATTGGTATGGCCCCGGTAATGTTGAGCTGACAGACTGGACACTGGAAAAAGAGCGTCCTGCCAGTGGCAACCTGACGCTGGTTGAGGGGTTGATGCGCTCCTGCAATATCTGGTTCTACCAGGTTGGTTACGANNGAAGAAAGTGGGCAAATGGTGGACCCAGATGACCAGGAAGGCGCCGAACCATGGTTCAATGCGGTCCAGCAAGCGATTGGACAGAGCAATACCACCATCACCCCGATCCAGGCGGCCGTCTATACCGCGGCGCTGGGCAATGGGGGTACCCTTTACCGCCCGCAGATGATCGAGCGCGTGGAGAATACGGCCGGGGAAGCCACTTTTGAGTTCACCCCGGTGGTCAATGGCCAGCTCCCGATCAGCGAAAATACCCTGACCGCGGTACGTGAGGGGATGCTGCTGGTTACTCAGAACACCCGCGGCACGGCCTATTTCACGTTTGTAAACCGCCCCATCAAAGTTTGGGGTAAAACCGGCACCGCCCAGACAGGCCCGGGGTTAGACCCGCATGCCTGGTTCATCGGCTATACTGACGAACGCATCGAGACCCGGGCGGATATTGCCATAGCGGTGCTGATCGAAAATCAGGGGGATGGTTCAGAATATGCGGCGCCTATTTTCCGCCGCCTGATGGAAGTCTATTTTTACGGGCAGCCGCAGTCCACCTTCCCCTGGGAAGTTCGCATCGGGGAAATCAACGACCGATATTTTATGACGCCGGAAGAATTGCAGGCGCTTGAGGCAGAAGAAGCGGCCCAGAAAGAGGCCAATCAAAATGATGGCAACTAGCACAAAAGAGGTTTATGGCCGATAAGATTATTCAAGGAATTGTTGTCCGCTCCCAATCCGGGTTCTTCACTCTCGATACGGAAAAAGGCGAAGTGGTAGCGCGTTTGCGCGGCCGCTTGAAACAAGGGCGCAAAACAGGTGATCTCATCGCGGTTGGAGATAGGGTGCAGGTTGCAATCATTGATGAAGATACCGCCATGATCGAAGAAGTGGAAGAGCGCGAGAGCAAGCTGCACCGCATGGCACCCACGCCGCGCGGCGAATATGAACAGATAATCATTGCCAACCTCGATCAAGCTGTCCTGACCTTCTCGTGCGCCGATCCGGAACCGCGCCTGCGCATGCTCGACCGTTTTTTGATCATTACGGAGGAGCAGCAAATCCCGGCCCTGATCGTCGCCAATAAAGTTGACCTGGTAGGCAAGCGCCTGGCACGCCAGATTTTTGGGCATTACACCGATTTGGGCTACACCGTTTTGTACACCTCTGTGAAAAAAGGGCTTGGGATTCGAAAATTGCGCAAGCTGCTCAAGGGCAAGCTCTCGGTTTTTGCCGGCCCTTCGGGGGTGGGTAAATCTAGTTTGCTGAATGCTGTCCAACCCGAGCTGGGCCTGCATGTGCGCGCCGTCAGCGATGCAACTGGAAAAGGCCGCCATACCACCGTGGTGCGCCAGATGTTCCCGCTGGATGGCGGCGGATANNGATATGTGGCTGATACCCCGGGCCTGAATGCTTTGGCCTTATGGGATATCGAGCCAGAAGAATTGGACGGCTATTTTCCAGAGATTGCTGAGCGAGTGGCTGACTGCAAGTTCAACAGCTGCACGCATATGGATGAGCCTGGCTGTGCGGTGGTTTCAGCCGTGGAAAGCGGCCAGATCCACCCAGAACGTTATGAGTCCTACCTGCGGCTGCGTTTTGATGACGAAAGGTAAATTCCCCTTTGCAAGGATATAAGAGCATATGAACCTTAATCGTATAATGACTATGATTGTTTTGCTGGCAGCTGTGGGGATCCTGGCTGCTTGCGGGGGTGAGCCAAGTCCGATGGATGAGGCGACCTTGCCTGCCGCTTCCCCTACGGCACCCCTTGAAACTCCCACCCCGACACCTGTACCGACTTCGCTGGTGGTGTGTTTAGGTGAAGCCCCGAACACCTTGTACCCCTACGGCAATCTGAACGGGGCTGCGAAGCTGATCTTGCAGGCATTGTACGATGGTCCGGTGGACCACCGCGGCTACCTTTACCAGCCGGTGCTTTTGGAAAACCTGCCAGATTTCGCAGCCGGAACGGCTGCCTTGCAAACCGTCCAGGTTGCAGTAGGCGATCAGGTGGTTGATAGCAGCGGTGATGTAGTCACGCTGGATTATGGGGTTTTTATCCGCCCCGCTGGCTGCCTGAGCGGCGAGTGTGCAGAACCCTTTACTGGTGAAACGGTGGAGATGAACCAGATGTCAGCTTTGTTCACCTTACGCCCCGGCGTGCTCTGGGCGGACGGCACACCGCTCACGGTAGATGATTCAGTCTTCGGGTTTACACTCAATGCCGATCCGGCAACGCCAGCCAGTAAATTTAAGGTCGAACGCACGCAGAGCTATGAAGCGCTGGAAAACAATACAATCAAATGGACCGGGCTTCCTGGTTTCATTGATCCAAGCTATCAGGATAATTTCTGGCTCCCGGCTCCCAGGCACTTGTGGGGACAGAGTCCTGCCGCAGACTTGCTTACCAGCGAATTCTCTGCTGCGAAGCCCATGGGGTTTGGCCCGTTTTCGCTTGCCCTGACAGAAGGCAATACCTATACCTTGCAGCGTAATCCTGCCTACTTCCGCGCGCCTGAAGGACTGCCGCGCGTAGACCGATTGGTCTTCAGGGTGGTTGGGCAGGAGCCGCAAACCAACCTGGATATGCTGCAGTCTGGCGAATGTGATGTCCTGGACCCCTCCGCGGCGGCTGGTGTAGGGGTTGCGGAAATTGCGGCAGGCATGACGGAAGCCAAGCTGTTTGCCTCCTGGGCCACTGCCTCCGGCTGGACACTGCTGAACTTTGGGATCGTGCCGCAAAGCTATGATGATGATTACAATATCTTCGCAGGAGATCGCCCCAATTTCTTTGGAGATGTGCGCACACGGCAGGCGGTTGCCTATTGCCTGGATCGCCAGGCCGTAACGGATGAAATCTCGTTGGGAATTGCCCCGGTGATGGACACTTATTTGCCGGGAGACCATCCGCTGGCCAATATGCAAGTTGCTTCCTACTCTCAGGATATTGAGAAAGCGGCTGAATTGCTGGATGCCGTGGGTTGGCGTTTAGATGCCGCTGGCCAACGAGCGGCTTCCCAGATCGCAGGAATTCGAGATGGCACTCCGCTGGCATTTGAAATCCTCTACCCCGAACATCCGCAAAACGCGCGGGTCCTCGAAATCATTAGCCAGCAGCTTGCCGCCTGTGGTATCCAGGCCACGCCACAAGGCCTGACGATTGAAGAACTGTTTGCCACAGGGGCAGAAGCGCCGGTCTTCGGACGCAACTTTGAGATGGTTTACTTTGCCTGGCAATCTTCCGAGAACCCGCCCTGCCAGCTGTATCTCAGCGAGGCTATTCCGGGACAGGATGAAAACCTTTTCCCCTATAAGTGGGGCGGCTGGAATGCATCTGGCTGGAGCAACGAAACCTACGATGCGGCCTGTAATGCGGCCAGGGGCAGTGCGCCCGGTTTGGAGCCCTACCAGGAAAACCACGCCCTTGCCCAGGAGATCTTGGCCCAAGAACTGCCGGCTATCCCGTTCTTTGCTTATCAGCAGGCGGCCTTAGCCCGCCCAGATATATGCGGCCTGCAGTTCGACCCGACCGCCGGGATGCTGTGGAATATTGAGAATTTGGCGTATGGTTCTATCTGCCCATAACCGCTAAAAATATCGCCTTGCCAGCCATAAATGTTATGGCGTATAACGGAAAGTCGTGCGCCGGCAGGGTGCGCGATAGTTGACGACTCTGTTGTAAAATGGTATTATGACGTTTGGCTTTGCCGAAGGAGGCAGAGTTATCTTTTAAGTTAACTGTAGGAATTGAAGGAGAAAAGAAAATAAGTACATCAAATTTTCGGGTAAATGAGGAAATTCGAGCCCCCAAAGTGCGTTTGATTAACGCAGAAGGTGAGAATGTCGGAGTAGTATCTATTCAGGAAGCTTTACAGGCTGCTTACGATTCTGACTTTGATCTGATCGAAATTGCCCCACAAGCAGACCCTCCGGTTTGCCGGGTGATGGACTATGGCAAGTTCATGTATGAACGGACTAAAAAAGAGAAGGAAGCCAAGAAAGCCCAGAAAACAATCGAGATCAAAGAGATCCGCCTGCGACCCAAAACAACCGACCACCACAAAAGTTTTAAAGTGCGGGATGCCCGCAAGTGGTTGCTGGAAGGCAAAAAGGTCAGAGTACGGGTTCGCTTCCGAGGTCGCGAGCGAGATTATCCAGAGATCGCTATTCAAGACCTGAATGACATTGCTGAAGAACTGGCCGATGTGGCGGTTGTTGAGCAGAAACCTTCTTTTGAGGGACGCACGATGCTGATGGTACTTGCGCCCAATACGGGTAAGAAATAATTCGACAATAACTCTAGACTTCAAGAGAGTTTTGAAAAACAATCTGCGGCCTGGCTTTCAGTTCGAAGTCCCGGCCGCGGAGAGTGTGAAAGGTATTCGCGATGCCACGAAAAAAGAAAACTGGTAAGTTTAAACTGAAAACTCATAAATCAACTGCCAAGCGCTTCCGCGTGACCGGTACCGGAAAGCTTGTCCGCACCAAAGGCGGACAAAGCCACTTCCGCCGCCGCCGCTCAAGCCGCAGCAAGCGATTATATGCCAAGATGGTGCCTGTAGAGGGCTCTGGTTTTCAGAAGCGCATCCGTCGGTTGGCCCCGTATTTGAATAAATATCGGACCACCCCAACCGCCAGGACTGCGAAGTAATCAAAAATTTTTATTGCGGCTGTTGGGTGTTCGCAACGGGCAGGATGCAGGGATAACTTTCCTGAGCAAGCCTGCCGGCGCCCAGGGGTTCGCAGGAGGTAACTATGGCTAGAGTAAAGACCGGCTTTACCCGCCGGAAAAGGCATAAAAAAGTATTAAAAATCACCAAGGGGCAGTATGGTTCTCGCTCCAAGCTTTACCGCCGTGCTAACGAAGCCCGGCTGAAGAGCCTGTGGTTCGCTTACCGTGACCGCCGCAACCGCAAGCGTGACTTGCGCCGGTTGTGGATTGCCCGCATCAACGCCGCAGCCCGACTCAACGGCACGACTTACAGCCGACTGGTCCACGCCCTGCGCCAGGCAAACATTACGATCAATCGTAAGATGCTTGCCGATATGGCCGTGCGAGATCCGAAAGCTTTTACTGCCGTCGTCAAGCAGGCGGGAATAAAATAGGATCACACGAAACCAAAACTCTCTTGAAATCTACCGAGCGGTACGCCGCTCGGTTTTTTTTAAATTTGTTTTCTTTGCCTATGGGAAATAATCGGGTATAGGCAGATCAGTAAACAATCCCTCGGCAACCGGAAAAGGATGGCAGGACATTGCCAGGGTTTGGCCGTAGGGTAGTGCTAATGCCTGAATGATTTTGTTCAAAGCCAGATTGAACTCATAGGAAGCCATGACATAATTCTGGCCTTCGATCCGGGTCTGAAAAGGCCCGCCTTCCAGGAAAAAATTAGACCCGTTCGATAAGAGGGACATAAGATCACCATTATCAAAGGCAAATTCTATCTCCCAGTTTGGATAATTATCAAAGCAAGCGTACATCATGCCCTGGCGTTTGACCGGGATGAGATTCACCATCACGGATCCTAATCCCTCTAATAATTCTGGGGAGAGCGCTTGTTGGAAAGTCCAATTGGTGATCATGCTTTCGTCTTCATTAAGGCCAGGCCCAACTTCCACATTGCCAGTCGCGAGCGGAGTCTCTGCGTTGGTAATGGTCACAGAATAATTGACCGGGTTTCCAATCCCGCTCCAGTTATAATTGATTTTGATTTCCTTGACTACGGGTTGCATTGATAGAGGGGATTCGACAATTGCAACCTCATTAAAAGCATAGAAAAAGTAGGGGTTCGCGAAAAGGATCCCGGGATTCAGGAGAAGCGCTTGTTGAGCATAATAGAGTCCCAAATTGGACAGCTCCAATGTGTCAAAATCATCGATCAGAGAGAGTGCTTTCAACCCAAAATCACAGGCTGTTACCAGATCCTCGATCCCGATCGTCTGGGGATCAATCTCGGTTCCGCCAGACCAGGTGGCATTCTGGCAGTCGAGGACATCTTGAATTTGCGCATCGGATAGAGGAGCAATCGGCCAGTTGTAAAGCGGCCCCAGGATGGGCTCAGGTGCTGTTGTGGGTGTGAGGGGCGGAGCAGGTGTTGGGAAAGAGATTTCTGATGGTTCAGGCGTTTGGGTTGCGGTGGGAGGAGGGGCGTTTGTCTTGGCAGCCGTTGACGTTATTGGTGGTGCCTGCGGGGTGCAGGCCGAGGCAAGGATTAATATCCCCAGCCCCAGGAGTGAATTCCACAGTCTCATGGTCCCCTCCTTGTGATCTTGTGAAGCAGGGCGAGACCAGAGGGTCTCGCCCCTGAATTAAAAGAGCAATCGACTAGATCTGAAACTTGCCGTCTTTATACAGCAGTTCACCATCCACGCGGATCTCGCTGTCATGGCGGATATCGCAGATCATGTCCCAGTGGATGCTGGATTTGTTCAGACTGCCCGTCTCCGGATAGCCACCCCCCAGCGCCATGTGGAAGGAACCGCCGATCTTCTCATCGAACAGGATGCTCTTGGTAAATTTCTGGATGCCATAATTGGTGCCAATCGCAAATTCACCCAGGTAGCGCGAACCTTCGTCGGTGTCGAGCTGGCTCAGCAGGAAATCCTCATTCTTTTCAGCGCTGGCTTTGACCACCTTGCCGTCTTTGAATTCCAGGTAAACGCCTTCTACCTCTCGGCCTTTTTCAATCGCCGGGTAGGTAAACTTAACCCAGCCATTGGCTGAATCTTCCACGGGTCCGGTGAAAACTTCCCCGCTGGGCATATTGTGTGTACCGTCCGAGTTGATAAAAGTACGCCCCTCGATCGACAGGGTCAGGTCAGCGTTCGGGCTTTGTACACGGACGGTCTTTTTCCCTGCCAGCCAATCCACCACTTTTTGCTGCTCGTTGTGGATGCGCGTCCATTCGGCTACCGGGTCTTTGGTATCCGCATAGGTGGCTGCAAACACGAAGTCCTCAAAATCACTCAGGCTCATATCTGCTTCCTGCGCAAAAGCCAGACAAGGATAATCCGTCAGCACCCAGCGCAAGTCTTTGGAGGCAGAGCGGGTAAAGAAGGTTTCTGTCAGGCTGCGTTGGGCCTTGGAGCGCATGGATTGTTTCTTCGGATCGACCCCGGACAGGGCGCGGGTGTTTTCTGCTCCATTCAGGTGAATACTTACTTTCACCTGTTCGCTGACGACCCGTGAGATTGGTGAGATCCACTCCAACTGCTCGTTGTTAGCTTGGTTGAGGAACTGTTCATTGAGATCGTCGGTATAGAGGCTAGTGGTGACATTCCCGCCTGCCTCGAGGGCTTTTTGGTACACCTCTTTCAGCAGGGGGATCGCCACAACACTGCTGTTGATGTGCACCCATTCGCCTGGTTTGACCTTTACTGAATAATTTACCAGTATATCAGCTAGTTTTTTGAGTCGGGGATCGCTCATATAATTCTCCTGGATTAGCTCCTGTGCCGATGTTCTTGATAGATTTTCCAATGCCAGCGATCTGTAGGATAATCGTTGGATTTGGAATGATGATGAGGCGTATTGTATCATTTCCGCCCAAAAAATTTAGTTAAGGATTGGATTAAGAATTAGCTTTAGATAAGAGGTAACACACGTTCTTGAAAATGAAAATAACCCTTGTATAATATAAGTGAACACAATATTTGTGTAGGAAGCTGCACAGCAGATCTCTTCAGGGAAGACTTTCTGGAAAAAATTTTGGCCGCCAGTAAGTAATGCTTCGAGGAGATAATATGTTGCTTTCGTTACTTGCCAGAATGGCTGTCGTCATCATTTGGGGGTTAGGTGGAAGTGTACCCAAAAATGGCCCAATCTTTTTAGACCAACGTTTTCAGGTTGAGGATGTGATCACAACTGTGATCATCTATCCGGAGAATATTGAGTTGGAATTAAACGATACATTCCAATTCAATGCGGTCGCCTTGACCCAGAGCGGCAAACGCGTCAATTTCTCGCCCATCTGGATGACCACCGGAGGCGATATTACGCAAGAAGGGTTTTATACGGCTTCAAACGCCGGATGCTACGAGGTGCTGGTGACGGATGCCCATACCGGTGTCTATGCGGTGGCCGAGGTACATATCTCCTGTCATCAGGCCTCGGATGCCTGTTTGGTGATCAATCCGGGACGTGTTGAATTGAGCAGGGGTGAGACGATCCAGTTCACAGCCTTCGGGTACGGCGAATCTGGTGGATTGGTTCCCATTGAGGTCAAATGGGAGAGTGGGGGTGGTTGGATCGATGAGAAAGGCAATTA
Source organism: Chloroflexota bacterium (assembly GCA_003486225.1). The sequence goes on along the minus strand of DNGN01000040.1, from coordinate 7,813 downwards.
CACGGCCAGTGAGGTTGGAGAGTTCCTGATCACAGCCACCCAAGTTGGCTCTGGTAAATATGGCACAGCCCATGTCAGTGTAAAGCTCATCAGTATCTTGCCGCCCTGGATGTATCTGGACAGCGGCAAGTGGTGGTTTACGCTGGTCGGGCTCTTGATTGGTTTGAGTATCGGGATGGGGTATTACCTCTACCACCGAAATCGTTATAAAGAACTTGAATTAAGGAATCCAGGGTCCGGCTAACGGATGTTTGTTGCTCCTTGTGGCCGGTAAAGGCCGCCACATCATGTGATAGGGGTGGCCTTTTTTTAAGGTAAAATTACCCCCTGCGATACTGGTTTTCGCATAATTGATGCAAACACAGGAGGATTGGGTGCTGTTTTTATTGGGCGTATTGGCTTTTTTTCAGATCGTGTTCTTGCCTGGAATCATCGCATTGAAATTTTTACCTACCCGATGGCGGGTGATTCCAACCCTGGTGTTTACCTTTGCTTTAAGCTTGCTGATAAATTATGTGTTGGTTCTAAGCCTGACCACTCTTCGCTTATATACCCGCGCCGTTATTTACCCGATCTTTGTAATAGAACTTATCCTGTTTGTTTATTTATACCGCCAGACTCTGGCCGAGCCTATCGGCGCAATCGCCAGCAGGTGGCAGACTACGCTGGCTGCACTGGCCAATACATTCTTAAAATCCAGTGAAGAGAAAAAGCAAAGCGACCCTTTATCTCGTTTTATCATCCTGGCTGCTACTATTGGGATAGCTGGTTACGCACTCTCGAACCTCGCCTGGGCGGCAAGGATTTGGTGGAATGGGGTCGGTGCAGTCATTGATCGATGGGATGCGGTAGTATCTTGGAACAGTTGGGCCATGGAATGGGCCGCAAACCAATTCCCAGCGGGCACCTGGGAATATCCTCAACTGATTCCGGCGAACCTGTCGATTTCCTATGTCTTCTTAGGCAGCCACCAGATCCAATTTTTCAATACCGCATTCTTGAGTATGTTCCTATTCTTCATTTTACTGCTCTTATTTGATCTGGCACTGCAGCATAAGAGCTTTGGTTTTTTCCTTTCCGTCATCGCGGCAAAATTCATTCTAAAGGAATTTACCTGGGAGTTTTTCAATACGGCTTATGTAGATGTCCCGCTGGCATTTTTCGCCTTCGCTGCGGTATTCTCAATCCTGGAGGCTCGAAACCAGTCTGATGATGCCAAAAAAAAGGGTTACATATGGATCGGTTTCCTGCTGACAGCCGCAGCATCGCTTACCAAGCAGGGAGGCTTGTTCCTGCTGGTTTTAACCCCCTTGATGATTTGGTATGTAGTATTGCCTGCAATCGGCACCAGGCCAAGTCGCCGCGCAGTGGCAGAACTTTTATGGCAACCTTTGGGGCTGGCTTTGCTGATTATTCTTCCCTGGTATATCTACGTTGAAATTGGAATTATTCAGGGCAGCATGACCTCTAATATCGAATGGGTTGCGAGTGGTATCCATGGTAACCTTACCTACCTACAGCGATTTGTAAAAGCCTTTCGGTCATTGGGTAGCTATGGTTATTTCTTGCTGCTCACCATTTTGGGGGGATTCTGGCTGCAAAAAGAATACCGCTGGGTTGTATATGGTATTGTTATGCCGTATTATCTTATCTGGGCTTTCTTCTTCAGCTACGATGCGCGAAACCTCTCATTGATCTTTCCTTTTTGGGGGCTGGCGATTGGCCTGATCGCTGAAAAAATTCTGGTTGCAGTGGTCGGGGTAATCCGCTGGTTGAAATTAGGCAATCTGCGGCTCGCCATTCTCCCAGTGTTTTGGGTGGCTTTGGTTATCATGGGCAGTTTTCTCCTCCCGGATGCAAAATTGATTTCCAGACAAAACGAGCTACAAAAACACATTTTGGATGACCGCCTGAATACATTTTTATACGAATATTTTGATGAGCTCGGTAGTGTTGAGCCGATTCTTACAGATTATCCATTGCGCTACCTGCCAGGCTTGCAGGAGGTCAAAACTACTTTTTCAGATGCGGAATTTTTTAATCAAAAATGGGATCGATATCCAGAAGTGAATTATATTTTAATGCCCAACTCGGCTCAAAAAGAATTGAAAGCTCAAATTTTTGAAAAGGTTGAGAATGGCGAGTACGAGCTGATTTTCCATGAAAAAAACTTTGATTATTATTTTATTCGAAGGCTGACCCCGTGAGCAATCATCAAATCAGTGTCTTGATACCGGCATATAAGCCTAAGCCAGACCTGATCGTTTTGGTAGATCAGTTAATTGCATTGGGATTGGAGAGCATTGTTGTCGTGGATGATGGCGGTGGCAAAGAGTTTATGCCGATCATGCAGCAACTGGACCAGAAAGAGTCGGTCATTGTCCTGCACCATGCAGAGAACCAGGGTAAAGGAGCCGCTCTAAAAACCGGTCTGCAGTACATTTACGAGCATCATCCCGACTGCACCACAGTGGTTACGGCAGATGCTGATGGCCAGCACATCGCTGGGGATATCTTAAAAGTTGCCAAAGTTTCGCTAGCCAACCCGACTTCGCTGGCTTTGGGTGTGCGGCAGTTCCACCAGATGATTCCGAAAAGCAGGTTTGGCAATACCGTTACCCATTGGGTTTTCCGCCTTTTTTTTGGCCTGGAAATTTCCGATACGCAAACGGGATTGCGGGGCATTCCGCGCAAATTTATTCCTGCCTGTCTTGAGATCCCTTTTAACCGCTATGAGTACGAAACCGAAATGCTTCTGATCTCCAAAGCGGAGGGGTTGTCCCTGACAGAAATTCCGATTGAGACGATCTATCTCGATCAAAATAAAGGCTCTCATTTTAATGTGATCGTTGATTCTACGAAGATCTATTTTGTGATCTTCCGCTATACGCTGGCATCGCTGGCTTCGGCCTTGGTGGACTATGTAATTTTTATTTCATTGTTTGGAGTGTTTGCCAGTACGCCCATCAGTATATTTGGTGCACGGTCGGTTTCATTGTTTGTAAACTACCTGCTGCTGCACTATAAAGTGTACTATTCGCAGCGCCGGCCTGCAGTTACATTTCCGCGTTATATTGGCTTGGTGATTTTTTCTGGGATCTTGGCGACGGTATTCATTGAATTGTTGCATGAAGATTTCGGCTGGAACGTAAGCCTGGCGAAAGTGGTCGTAGAACTGATCATCTATTTCTTTAATTTCATGATGAATACACTTTTCGTATTTGTGGGACGCAGAAAACCCCTGGGAAATTAATACGGTCCTGGGAGATGTAATAAAAAAACCGCAATCAGAAAAAGATTGCGGTTTTTTGATCTGATTGCTGATGTCAATCGTGGTTGAGCGGGTCGTTGTCCAGGATTTTTTCAATGCGTTCCAGCAAGTCATCATCCAGGGCATCCACCACCTTGCGGGCAGCCAGGTTATCCTCCAGCTGGCTCAGCTTGGTGGCGCCGGTGATGACTGAACTGACCTCTTTGCGGCGCAGCAGCCAGGCAATGGCCAACTGGGCTGTGCTGATATTAAGTTCATCTGCGATCTCCTGCAGCAGGATGACCTTGGCGATGCGTTCCTGGGTGATATGGTCTTTCAGCCAGGACATGCTCTCCATCGAGGCCCGGCTGCCTGCTGGAATACCTTCATTGTATTTTCCGGTCAGGATGCCAGAAGCCAGGGGGCTCCAGATGGTCAGCCCGATGCCGAAGGATTCGGCCAGCGGTGCCAATTCCGATTCAACCCGGCGTCGGTGGAACATGTGGTACTGCGGCTGCTCCATGGTGGGTGGAATCAGATTNNAGCGAATTCATGGTGAAGACTACCTCTTCCACCGGGGTATCTGGGTCGAAACGGTGGCAGAAATACAAATCCAGGTAATCTGTCCCCAGCCGCTTCAGGGAATGATGGATCGATTCGGTAATGTGCTTGCGCGAAAGCCCGCGGCCGTTGGGGCCTTCCATGGTCTGCCAGAAGACCTTGCTGGAGAGCACAAGCTGCTCTCGTCGTAAGCCCTTAATTGCTGCCCCCATGACCAGTTCTGCCTGGCCGCGGGCGTAAATATCTGCATTGTCAAAGAAATTAACCCCATTCTCGAAGGCGTGCATAATGAGTTCTTTGGAAACCTTCTCATCAATTTGAGAACCCATTGTCACCCATGCCCCGAGTGAAATCTCGCTCACCTTTAATCCGGAACGTCCTAGTCTGCGGTAATGCATATTTATACTTTTATCTCCCTTCATTTTTTAATATACTATTAGTAAAAGGGTATTGTGTCAATGTAAAGCACCAGCCTGCCCTACTTTTGACCCACTGCGCATGCCGATTGAATTCATACGGCTCTGTTCTCGGGAGAGGGAACTTTCTCGGCTGGAATTACGTTAGGTTGGTGTAATACAAACAAAAAAGGGATAATGCGATGAAAACAAAGTTTTACGCAACGATGGTGTTATTGCTGGTGATGCTCATCCTGGCCGCTTGCAGCGGCAGCGCTTCACAGGCTGTGGTTGACCTGGAAGGATCTTCTTGGATATTGGCGGCATACCGCCAAACTATGCCACTTGGATTGGCCCGTCCAACGCTTGCCTTTGCGGATGGGCAGGTCTCGGGTATTGCCAGCTGCAACAACTATGGCGGGTCCTACCAGGTAGATGGGGATAGGATCTCCTTTGGGCCAATGTTCATGACCGAGATGTACTGTATGGAGCCTGAGGGCATCATGGAGCAGGAAGCCCTGTATCTGCAGATGCTGGGCAGTGCGGAGCGGTTTGAAATCAGNNCAGCTGAATAACAGCGGTGTAAAAAAGAAGAGAGGCGCCTCTCTTCGCGCCTCTCTGTGCTCTGGCATATTTTGGGTGTTTGCCTGCTTGGAATTCTCGCCTAGCGGACAACAGCGCTAGCTCTTTACCTGTTCGATGATCTCGGCAGCAATTTCGAAGCGGTTGAAAGGCGGCATCAGGTAGATGCCTTGCCCCCATTCTTTGATCTGTTCGATCTGTTCCACCGCAATCCGGATCCCCTCCCGGGCAGAATCATCCCCAGCCTTGCGGATGCGTTCCTGGATCCAGTCGGGAATCTGGATGCCCGGCACCTCATGATGTAGGAAGTTGGTGTGCCGCAGGTTATACAAAGGCAGCACGCCCACCAGGATCGGGTGGTCAAAGTCGCCGTATTCTTCGGCGTAGCGCTTCAGGAATCTGAGCGCCTTTTCCGGCTCGTAGACCGGCTGGGTGAGGAAGAAGTCGGCGCCATTGCTGAGCTTGCGTCGCAGCACTTTGACCTCGCGCTCGATATCTTTGGGCGTCAGGTTGAGCGCGCTGCCGACATAGAAATTGGTCGGTTCGCCAATCTCAAGACCGGCGTGGTCCACCCCGGTGTTGAATCCCTGTTTGATCAGTTTGACCAGGCCGGAAGGTGCTAAGTCGTAATTGTCCATAGCTTCCGGATAGTCACCGATCTCGGTCGGGTCTCCCATCACTACAAAAATATTGCGCACACCGATAGCATGAGCTGCCAGCAGGTCTCCCTGGACGCGCAGCAAGTTGCGGCCGCGGGTAGGGAAGTGCAGCGTGGTCTCGATGCCCACCTGGTTTTGCAGCAGCTCACAAACTGCCCAGGGGCTCATGCGCATGCGCGCCATCGGGCTGTCGGCCACGTTGATCACATCTGCCCCGGCTTCCTGCAGCAGGCTGGCCCCAGCCAGCAGCTTATGGATGGAAAGGCCGCGCGGCGGATCCATCTCGACACACAGGGCAAAGTTGGCATTTAAAAACTGCCTTGCAAGGTGAGACGGCTCTTGTTCTGCGGCGGCAGCAGGAGAGCTGCTCTGTTCATGCAGGGCTGGCAGCTCGGCTGGTTCTTCCGGCAGGGTGGTTTCCAGGGCGGTGCGCATGGCTTTGATATGCTCAGGAGTAGTGCCGCAGCAGCCGCCGATCACATCCACACCGGCTTGGCGGAAGGCCACCGCGTAATCCCCAAAGTATTCCGGTCCGGCGGGATACATGATGCGCCCGCCAACCCGTTCCGGCCAGCCGGCATTGGGCATCACCGAGAACCGTCCATCGGGTAAGGCTTGCCGCATCTGGCGCATGATGCGCAGCACCTGGGCAGGGCCTTCTGAGCAGTTCACGCCGATCAGGTCTGCCCCGGCCGCGTGCAGCCATTCGGCCGCTTTCTTGGGGTGGTCGCCGAGTAAAGTACGGTCATCCCGTGTAAAGGTGATCGAGGCAAGGACCGGCAGATCGCACACCTGGCGGGCAGCCAGCACGGCTTCGCGCATCTCGTACAGGTCGCTGATGGTCTCGATCACGATCAGGTCCACATCGCAGTCGGCCAGCGCTTTGATCTGCTCCGCAAAGACCTGGCGAGCCTGCTCCGGGGTGACCCGGCCAAAAGGGGCCAGCCGGATACCCAGCGGACCGACATCTCCCGCGATCAAAACCGGTTTGAAGGATGCCTCTACCACTTTTTGTGCCAGGTTGGCCCCGGCGCAAATGATATCGTGCAGCTGGTTTTCCAGACCGTGCTCGCTGAGCTTAAAGTGGTTGGCACCAAAAGTGTTGGTCATGATCACCTGGGCTCCAGCTTCTATATACGCGCGGTGAATCTCTGCTACCAGGCCTGGATTGGAGAGGTTCAGCTCATCCAGGCAGCCTTCAAAAGATTCCCCTCTGGTATGCAGCATGGTTCCCATAGCCCCATCAAAGACGATGGGGTTGGTTGAGGAAGAAAGCAGTTTCAAGAATCGATTTGCGGCCATTGATTACTCCGTGCTGCGCGATGATTGCCAAGACGTCAGCGCAGTTCGATGCGTTAATTTAATTGGTGCTTTCCAATTCCGCATCAATGATGCGGGCAAATTCAGAGAAGGGCTGAGCCCCTGCCAGGTATTGACCGTTGATGAAGAAGGTTGGGGTAGAAAGCGGGGCATTGATGGCAGTCAGGATCGAGGTATCCTGCAGCACGATTTGGACATACCGNNGCATAGCTGAAATAGGCCGCATCGTTCAGCCCTAACTGCATGCTGAACAGCAGATTATGAAAATCCCAGAAGGCGTTTTGTTCATGGGCGCAGTGCGCGGCATTGGCCGCTGGGACCGCATTCGGGTGGATCGAGGTCAGCGGCAGGTCTTTGAAGACATACCGGATCTGGTCGCCGTACGTGACCAGGATCTGGCGAAAGGTCTGGTCATGATATCTCTGGCAGTACGGGCACTCGTAATCGCTGAATTCAATGATCGTCACCGGGGCATTTTCGCTGCCCAGGACCGGGTCATCTTCAGTAATTTGAATATCGTAGCGTGGGATCTCCCCTGTTTGGTTAGGCGCGGCCTGGTCGGCCTGGACATTCGGCTTGCCCCAGATCTGGTAGCCGACGAACAGACCGGCAATAAACATGAGCGGTAAGGCAGCGATCAGGGCTGAGAAGGAGGTATTTTTAGATGCCGTTCGTTTTTTTTCGGTTTCTATCACCATGGGGCTCTCCAAGTATTTGAGGTTTAATTATTCCAATGTGTCAAAAAAAAGTTGAGCTTGATTATATCATTATGCACACCTTCGTTTGGAGCAGCCGCATCCCGAGTTATAATAGAACCATGGAAGACTTGCTGCGGCGCCCCCCCCTGATCGATCCGCCGGTGATGAATGCGGCAGGCAGCCTGGGTTTTTTCCCAGACTTGCGCCTCCCGCTGCCCTGGGCCGAACTTGGTGCCTTCGTGACCAACCCGATCAGCTTGCGCCCGCGTAACCCCGCCTCCAGCATGCGCTGGACAGAATTTCCTGGCGGGGGTTTAATGCACAGCGGCCACCCCAACCCCGGGGTTT
>DNGN01000043.1 GCA_003486225.1 Chloroflexota bacterium | reverse complement strand
GTGCAGGCGATATTAAAAGACGGGCTGAAAATTGCCGGGATTGAGTAACTGGGATCCATGCTCGTTCTTACCGATACCCACTGTCATTTAGATTTTGATCCATTTGATCCTGACCGTGATCAGGTGATTGAACGGGCNNATCGGAGAGATCGGCCTGGATTTTTACCGGGATTGGACCCCGCAAGTGCTGCAGCGGAAGATATTCCGTGAACAATTGGAAATTGCGGCGGAAGTAGGTTTACCGGTCGTTATCCATGACCGCGAGGCCCACAATGCGGTGATCCCAGGGCTAATTCAATGGCAAGCTGAACTTGAACAATCTGGACAGAAATTGGCCCACAAACCTGGAGTTTTACATTCATATTCTGGTAATATTAAGGAAGCAGAAGAGGTTCTGGACGCTGGATTTTACCTGGGAATTACAGGTCCCGTGACCTTTAAAAACGCCCTGGAGATGCAGGAAGTTGCTCGAATAATACCTGAACGGCAACTTTTGATTGAGACCGATGGTCCGTATCTGACACCGCATCCCCATCGCGGGAAACGCAATGAACCTTCGTTTGTTTATTATGTTGCTGAAAAGATTGCTGAATTGAGAGGGATTTCCCCTGAACAGGTTGGCAAGCTGACCAGTGATAACGCAAAAAATCTATTTAATTGGTAGTTCGATTGGAAAAAGTAAACTTTTTTGATATTGTGCAGGACCAGATACCGATCGTCGAAGGCCGGATGCGGGAGCAGTCGAATGGTCACCATCCCGACCTGGAAATGGCACTCAACCATTTGCTCGCTTCTGGCGGAAAACGAATCCGGCCAACCGTTACCCTGTTGGTAGGCGGCATGTTTGGGGCTCAGATCGAGCATCTGGTCACCCTGGCTGCTGCTGTCGAGTTACTGCATACAGCTACCCTGGTGCATGATGATGTGATCGACGGCTCTTTGCTGCGCCGGGGCAGCCCGACCTTGAATGCCCGATGGTCTCCGGGAGCCACAATCCTGGCTGGTGATTTTATTTTTGCCCGGGCTGCAAAATTGGCTGCAGAGACTGAATCGGTTGAGGTGATGAAGCTGTTTGCCAAAACCCTATCCACAATTGTCAATGGAGAGATCACCCAGCTGTTCATCAGTAAAGGCCTGGTAAACCGTGAGGATTACTACCAGCGGATTTACGCCAAAACTGCCTCTCTGTTCGAGTTGTGCACGGTAGCCCCGGTATTCCTCTCCGGTGGCGACGAGAACACGATTGTCTCCATGCAGAAGTTTGGTTACGAGGTCGGGATGGCTTTTCAGATCGTGGATGATATCCTGGATTTTACCAGCCAGCAAAATGAATTGGGCAAGCCGGTAGCCAGCGACCTGCGGCAAGGTTTGGTCACCCTTCCTGCTCTGCACTACCTGGAGATGTATCCAGATGACCCGGATATGAAGGCAGTGATTGAAAACCGGATCGTCAGCGAGGAATCGATCATGAAGGTTGTTGGAGCGATTAAGGAAAGTGGTGCTATTCGCTCCGCGCTGGAAGAAGCACGCCGGTTCAGTGAGCGCGGACTGGAATCCCTGCGCAATTTGCCGGATACCGAAGAACGCCAGGCCCTTGAGGCGCTGGCACAGTTTGTGGTCAACCGCCACATCTAGATGCTTCCTAAAANNGCCGCTTCGGATCGGGTGCTGAGGTTTAATTTACTGAGGATTGAACTGACATAATTGCGAACGGTTTTTTCGCTGAGGAAAATATCAGAGGCAATCTGTTTGTTGGTTTTACCTTCCGAGATAAGAGCCAGAATGCGCAGTTCCTGGTCGCTGAGGGTGGCAAAAGCTTCATCAGTAGCTTTACGGGAGGCTTCGCGCACACGCTTGAAGACCTTCTGGGTCAGGGCCGGGTCCAGCAAGGCTTCCCCACGTCCGATGGTACCCAGCGCGTTGATCAGGTCATCACTGCCAATTTGCTTAAGAATATAACCGTAAGCGCCAGCATTGATTGCATCGAACAGCAGATCGTCTTCGGCAAAAGAAGTCAGCATGATGATTTTGGTATCGGGCAGATCTTCCATAATTTCTCTTGTGGCATCGATCCCACTCTTCCCAGGTAATCGAATGTCCATGATAATGACATCCGGTTGATACTCCTGGGCTTTGATGACAGCTTCATCTGCGTTGGCGGCTTCGGTGACCACTTCATATTCCGGATAATTGGAAAGCAGCGCTTTTATACCCAACCGAACGACTTCATGATCATCAACGAGTAATATTTTTAACATTGTGAGTTTGACCCTTCGAACTTTAAAAGCTATAATTTTCTGAATAGCAGGGTTGATTATAGCATACTTCATTTAAATAATCCGGCTTGCGGAAATGTTGAAAAATATTTCTGTGGTTGGTAAATGAATTGAGAACTTAAAACAATTACCGCTGAACACGGAGCATTATGAATAGACGGATCTTAAAGTGGCTGACAATTATTTTACCGGTGGTATTTATTATCTTTTTGATGGTGATCACCGACCTCATACTCATTCACCAGATTGAACTGCTGGAGTTGGTTTTGACATTAATTGGGGTTTCGGTTTCGGCTGTCATGTTCTCCAGATGGGTGTTTGGTCAATTGGAAGAACGCGAGATCGAAATCCAGAAACGGGCGGCACAATTAGAAGCCTTAAATCTGGCCGGGATTTCGCTGATCACCGAACTGGATCTCAGGTTGGTACTGCAGAAGGTGGTCGATCTCAGCAGGGAACTGGTCTCCGCCNNCCGCCCGATATGGGGCTCTGGGTGTGCTGAATGAGGCCGGCGAAAGCTTCCAGCAATTTATCACCTCAGGGATCACCGAAGATGCCAGAAATTTAATCGGCGCTCCACCGCATGGGAAAGGCATCTTCCGCAGCATGATCGAAGAAGGGAAACCTATGCTGATCAATAATTTGATCGAGCATGAAAATGCCCATGGTTTTCCCAAGAATCACCCCCCGATGAAATCGTTGCTCAGCACTCCCATTAAGGTGAAAGGGAGATTGATTGGCAACCTTTATCTTTCAGAGAAGATTGATCCCTTCGACCCGGAGGCGAATCAAATCATCCATTTTGATAATGAAGACCTGCGGGTGCTGGAATTATTTGCCAACCAGGCCGCCATTGCNNAGCGCCAGCGCTTTGGCATGGACTTGCATGATGGTGTCATCCAATCGATTTATGCCGTCGGGTTGATGTTGGAAAATATTCAACGCCGGGTTACCAATGATCCGGAAGCAGCCCGAGAAGGCATTACAGATGCGATCCGATCGTTAAACACAGCCATCAGTGATATCCGGAACTATATCCTTGACCTGCGGCCGCAACATTTTCAGGGCCGAAATATCGTGCAGGGTTTGGAAGAACTGGCCAGGGCCTTGCGCGCAAATACATTTATGGATGTCAACTTATCCATCACGGATCTTGATTCGGAAAAAGTTTCTCCTGAGAAAACCGTGAATATTTTACACATTGCTCAGGAGGCTTTGTCCAATGTGCAGAAACACGCTCAAGCCAGCGAAGTGAATATCACGGCAAAACTTCAAAACCACCAGTTCTTGCTTGAGATCATGGATAATGGTGTCTCGATCAAACCGAAAGATTTGCAGCGCTCCCGGGGAAATGGGCTGCGCAACATGCAGGACCGGACTGAAATTTTAGAAGGGGCAATTGTTATTGGCCCACGTTTGAAAGGCGGCACAGAGGTAGTTCTCAAAGTACCGATGAGGTAATAGCCTGGATAACTGTCATTTGACTGGGATTCGCATGTTTGTTGGCACCTTATCCCAGAGAACCTTAAAACAAATGGGGGATGATTGTCACCTGACACGGGGGACATCTGCCCCTTAATACTTTATCCCACGGTCGCTATACTTCTTTTAACCTGCTGGAAAAGCTGTAGTTTTGGAAGTATTTAATGATTGAGAAGCAAAAAGAACGGCTACGGATCCTGATCATTGATAACCATGCCGAATTGGTTAAGCAAATTCAAGCGCGCCTGTCTTATGAGGACGATTTTGATGTCTGCATGGTTGCCCCACTTAACCAACTCAAAGAAAGTTTACTCTTCTGCAAACCCGACTTGCTGCTGATCGACCCCTATTCCGAGAATTCGTATAAATACGACCGCATCAAATTGGCAAAGGAACTCATGCCAGAATTGATGGTAGTCGTTCTGACGGCAGTGGTGGATACATCGATGCAGATCCGGTTGAAAAAAGAAGGTGTGCATTGTGTTTTGGAGAAAGGGATTTCATCTGGGGAGTTGGTGGAGTCTCTACGGGGAGTTATTGCCAGGCAGTGCAATAAACTGTAAATCCAATTTTTAGTTCACTTAATAAAAATAAAGCGCAGCCATTGGCTGCGCTTTTGACTTCCGGAAATTTTCGTTTCAAAAAGGTTGGTGGGGATGGGGCAGGTTCAGGGATGGGCTAAACCACTACCTCGACAGCCGTGCCAAAGCCATTGGTCACTCGTTCTGCATGGCTGCTTTCGGGTGTCACCCAGCGGTAGAGCCATTTGGCTTCCTCTGGCTTCATGTTTACACAACCATGGCTCATTTCGCTGCCATAATTATCATGCCAGTAGCAACCATGAAA
>DNGN01000013.1 GCA_003486225.1 Chloroflexota bacterium | reverse complement strand
TGGTTGCCACCGTCAGCAGGCCTAAAGGGGGGAAGGCCGCTTTTTTGCGAATGAATTTCAGGGCATGTTTAAAACTCCAGAAGGTATCCGGATACTGAGGATATACCAGCAGTATTTTCAGATCAGCTCCCCACTTATTTTTTAGTTGCGGTGGCGAAAGCCGCCGATCTGCTGCGGGCAGCCATTGTGGCTTCATTTTTGTTTGTGGATCGTCCAGAGCGGGTCTGGCTGATCTACTTCCTCACAACCGCCCAGTTTGTAATGGCATCCTTTTTTGAACCCGCTTCCTCGGCCATCGTGCCGGGCCTGGTAAAAGGCAGCCAGGAACTGCTGACAGCCAACGTGCTCTCCAGTGTAACCTGGTCTGTAATGCTGACCATGGGGGCTGCTTTGGGGGGCGTGTTCGCGGGGATCTTTGGTACTCAGGCAGCCCTGCTGGCGGATTCGTTTACCTTTGTGTGCAGCGCAATCTTGGTCTTGAGGATCTCGTATCAAAAAACAGAGGATACCCAGACGGATCCAAGCGGAGGTTTTTCGGACCTGGTCAACGGTTTTCGCTATGTGATGGCGCGGCCACAGGTTGCTATTCTGGCATTGGTGAAAACTTTCGGCCAGATTGGCAGTGTAGACATCATGATTGCCGTCTTTGCTGAGCAATATTTCCCTTACGGAAGGGAAGGTGCAACCAGCCTGGGGATTATGTTTGGGGCCGCTGGCCTTGGGGCAGTGCTGGGTCCGCTGATTGCGAACCGCTTGACGAGGCGAGACCCGGATACCCTCAGACGCGCCATCCAGTATGGCTACTTGCTGATACCGGTCGGGTGGGGGTTGATTGGGTGGTCCCCCAATTTGTGGGTGGCAAGCCTTGGGGTGTTGGTGCGGTTGATGGGCACCTCGATCAACTGGACTTACAGCAACGTGCTGATCCAAACCGGGGTCGAAGACCGCTTTCTGGGCAGAGTGTTTGCGCTCGACCTCGGCATGTTCACGCTCGCCAGTTCTACCGCCATCTTCTTTACCGGTTACTTGCTGGATACAATGCAAATGACGGCCCGGGATCTGGGCTGGCTGTTTTCGCTTGGCAGTTTGCTGCCTGTGTTCTTGTGGGGGGTATCTCAGCTACGTTACAGCAGGTCTCAACCCCAAAAGGATCTCAATCCTTAGCGCAGGTCTCTACCGAACGGGGCCAGTGCCAGGGGGATAAGCTTGAAATGCTGGTTGCCAAATGGAATCCCGATGATCGTGATGTAGAGCAGTAACCCGTGCACCAGGTGTGCCACAGCGATCTCCCATCCAAAAAGGATTGCCCAGACCAGGTTTAAAACGACATTGATCGGTTTCCCGGCATGTTCGTTCGGGACAATTTCACGGCCAAAGGGGGTGAGGGTTGCCAATCCCAGCTTCATGGNNAGATAGCCCAGGCCTGCCAGAAAACCACCAAAGATCATCCAAACAATATTGCCAAGAAAACTCATGATTATCTCTCCTGTATCCGATTGATTTCAAGAAATCTATGGAGCAGCTTGATCGCCGTCCATAGACCTAGATACTGAATCTTACTGCATTCTCTGGATTTGACAATCCGGGAAAATATGTCGGTATCCAGTTGGCATTTTTATTGCAACCAATATCGCGTAAAGCTAGTCACACCACCCGAGGAGATTGACATTGGTACTCATCGAACAATCAACTGGAATAGATGTCAGCCACTATAAAAAGCTCATCGATTGGAAGCAGGTTGGGCAGAGCGGGGTACAATACGCGATCATTAAAGCCACCGAAGCGGATAATTTTGTAGATCCGCGGTTTGATTATAACTGGAGCCGCACCCGTAAGCAGGGCATCATCCGGGGGGCGTACCATTTCTTCCGGCCGTTGGTAGATCCGGTCCGCCAGGCAAACCATTTCATCAAAATTGCTGGCAGGACAATGCATTGTACCGACTTACCCCCTGTTTTGGATATTGAATCTTACCCGGATTTTGTGGCCCGGGAATGGAAGCAGATCAGCCTGGATGAAAGGTTGCGCCGAATTCAGATTTGGCTGCAGACCGTAGAAGCGGCAACTGGCCGGGTTCCGATGATCTATACCGAGTACTATTCCTGGCGTGATTATATTGGCAATACAGAAAAGTTCACCCGGCACCCTTTGTGGATCGCCAACTATCGCGTGGAAAGTCCTAAAGTCCCGGCCAATAATTGGGGCGGGCAGGGCTGGACATTCTGGCAAACTACCGAGAAAGGCGTGGTGCCTGGCATCCGGGATGCTGCGCCATGCGTGGATCTGGATGTCTTCCGCGGGAGCTACCAGGATTTGCAGGCCTGGCTGAAGATCGATGGGCCGCGTCCTTTGCCCCCGGAAGTGACCAATGGCGATATGATGGCCGCCTTGATTGATACCGCAGATTTGATGGGGATTTCCTCAGATGATCTTGTTAGCCGGGCTGGCCTGCGCTATCTCGTGGATCCGATTGGCAACAGCCTGCGCCCTTACGATGGTCCTGCGGTACAGGATTTGCCCCTGTCTGCAAAAGAAAAGCAGAAGCTTGAAGAAGTGCTGGAAAAATTCTTGGGAGCCAACTCTGCCGCTTGGTGCATCACCCACCAGGATCTGATCAATGCATTTTACTCGGTCGCCTCCAAGAGTGGTATAGGGGGCTGGACGCTGGTGGAGCGCGCTGGGTTGAACTATATCGGGGAGGATCGGGCAGCCCTCTATGATGGTCCCGTGATCGAGAAACTCCCTGGCCTGACTGCTGAACAAAAACAAGCCCTGATTGAAGTGTTAGGCCTAAAACCAGACCCCGTGATCGTGATCGCCGATCCTGTAGTAGACGAGCAGGAAATTGAGTTGCCCGTCGATGTGGTTGAAGAAGAACCGCTTGAGGTACTGCCTGTGGAGCAGGAAGAAGGTGCGCAGAACGAACAGGAGATCTCATTGCCGTTACCTGACCCGGTTGAAGAGATAGAACCCCCGGTGCAGATGGAAACCCCACTGCCAACTTCTTCTGCTACCTACGGGAACCAGGTGGACAACCAGGCGATGATTAACGCCTTTTATTTAGCCGCCATAAAATTAGACCTCAACGGCAGGGATTTGATCAGTGCCGCGGGGCTGTCGTCTCTGCTGGATAACCGGATGGGCATCTATGCCGGTCCCCGGTTGGAGGAACTGCCTGGCCTCACACGCAATCAGCGGCAGACCATCGCCGACCTGCTTGGGTTCAAGCTGGATGAGAGTTTGATGCCCCAGGAGGTTGAAGTTGTTGAGGTGGAGCCAAGCCCGGTAGAAGAGGATTTGATCCTGCCGGTGGAAGAAACCAGGCCGCAGGATCCTGTTTACCAGGATGAAAATCAAGATCCGGTGCTTGTCGAAGAGCCGGTGGAAGTTCAGGAACCTGTTGCGAACGAGCCTGCTCCGGTCCTTAGCCCGATCATGAACCCCACCTATCCAGGTCTGGTAAACCAGGACTTGATCAACCTTTTTTACAAGGTGGCATCTTTATTTGGCGAGAATGGCTGGCACTGGCTTGTAAAATGCGGGCTGGCCGCGATTGGGTCGAACCGCAAGACGCGCTTTGAGGATTACAAAGGCCCGTATATTAAGAGCATTCCAGGTTTATCGGAAGACCAGCGAGAGCTTTTGGAACGCGAGATTAATCAGCTCAAGTTTGCGTAATCTATCGCCGCTTTGCGTGAGGATTTGTTTGCCAGGAAGCCAGAATTGCTGCAACGCTTTTAAAAGTTAGGGTTTTCACTCCGGTTGCGTGTTATAAGATCTTCCTGTATAGTTATCTTGAATAATCCAGCCGGATGGAGCTTGGTATGAAAGACTGTAAAATTAGAAATTTGTGGCTGTTGGTCCTGATCGTGTTGCTCTTGGTCGGATGTGGTCCGATAGAGCAGCGTCTGGCAGATGGAACCGCGGTTGCTTCCGGGAGGGATGTCGGCGGTCTCTTTTCTGATGGAGATGGCCAGACTTCGGCTGATGGCTCTGGTGGCGGTGATGAGGGCATTTCAGCCGTACAGCAGACTGCCAATGCCTGGGAAAAAACACTGCAGGCATCCCTGGACGCCCAGCTTTCTCTCACACCTGCTGCAACCAACACCTTGAAACCACCCCCGCTGCCCGTGGCACCTGCCACGGAAACCCCGACAACGGCTGCAGAAGCGACTTCCACCATTGATGTCGTCAAATTAACCGGATTGGCGCAGACCCTCACCAGTATTGCTGCCGGGAGCCAAACGCCAACCTTTACCCCAAGCCCATCGGCAACTCAAACCATTGAAACAACCCCATTGCCCACTGAAGTGCCTTGTCTGGCCTTGCGGTTTGTTGCCCATGTGACTTACCCGCCTGGAACCATCGTCCCTGCTTCATCTACCTTCTTCAAGAGCTGGCAGGTGCAGAATGTGGGTACCTGTACCTGGACAGGGAATTTTGCCCTGGTTTATGATTCAGGCTTCCAGTTGGGAGGGGCGTCCCCGCTGCTGTTGGGCTCAGGTGTGGTCGTTGCTCCAAACCAATACCTGACCTTGACGATCCAACTGTGGACTCCGCCACAGTCCGGTACGTATAACAGCGCTTGGCTGCTGCAAGACAAAGATGGGAACACCTTCGGTGGCGGCCCAAGTCATAATGACCCCCTCTTCGTCCAGGTGGTGGTACCTGGACAATCTCCCCCAGAATTCACCAATCCAGCATCAACATCCCCACCATTCTATACATCCACGCCTGCGCCGTAACCCTGGGTTGATTGAATTAAAGAACGCACAGCTGTGCGTTCTTTTTTTATGCGCGCCGGACTGGCGGTTCCTCGCATCACATGGCAGGTAGTGGTTGTAGCGCGACAGGGTTAGGCGTATAATCTGAGCCATGGAAAACCAGGATACACATCAAAAGCATTTCAAGCGGGGGATCGAAGCCTACCGGCAGGCTGAACGCTGGCTGTACACCTTGATCAAAGATCCCAGCGGGGAACGATATTTTCAACAAAAAAGCATGGAAGTCCGCATGCTTGAATTTGTGGAACAGATCGAGCGGACCCAGGCATTTATGGACTTTTGGGATAACCCGGAAAAAGTCTACCCGATCATCCATGTTGCCGGGACCAGCGGGAAAGGTTCCGTCGTCCGGCTGATTTCCGGGTTGCTGAGCGCGGTTGGCCTCAGGGTGGGGTATCATGTCAGCCCTTATCTGCAGGTTTGCAATGAAAAGCTGATCGTGGATAACCGAATGATCTCACCATCCGGATTTGTGGCATTGGTGGAAGATTTTAAAACCACCTACCAGGAATGGTTGCAAAACCAACATCGCTATGACAGTCTCAAATACGGCGAAGCCTGGGTGGCCATGACCTTGCGCTGGATGGCCACACAGCAGGTGGATTGGGCCGTCATAGAGACCGGGCTGGGCGGTAGGTACGACCCGACCAATATCGTCCCTTCGCAGCTCGCGGTGATCACCAATGTCCACTACGATCATATTGAAGTGCTGGGGGAGGAGCTGACCCAGATTGCGGGCCATAAAGCCGGCATTATCAAAACGGGCAGCCTGGCGATTACCGCAGAAACGAACCCGGAAGCTTTGGCTGTAATTGAGGCGGAAGCAGAGCAGAAACAGGCCCGTTTGTTCCGTTTGGGCCATGAATTTGATTACCAGGTGCGGCAGGCAGGGGGCGCAGTCCTTCTCTCCGTCCAAGGGGTATATCATAACTATGAAAACTTGCGCATAGCCATGAGTGGGGAATTCCAGCAGGTCAATGCAGCCTTGGCGGTCGCCAGTGTGGATTTGCTGGCCGGACAGGGAAATTTTAATCTTACACAGCAACAGGTCCGTCAGGGGGTTGCCGTTAAGTTTCCAGGCAGGTTTGAAATTGTGCAGGAGGATCCCTTAGTGATCCTGGATGGGGCTCATAACCAGCATAAAGCGGCGGCATTGGCCAAAAGCCTGGGCCAGTCGTTTCCTGGCAGGAAGATGACCGTTGTTTTAGGCACGCTTTCGATCAAGGATTTTTCTGGCATCGTGCGGGCGCTGGCCCCACTTACCGAGCAATGGGTTGCCACACAGCCAAAGGTGTTAGGCAAACCTTCCACTTCCCCGGAAGAGTTGGCCGAGGCGATCCTGGCGGAAACACCTGATGCGAAAATCAGCATGACCGAGGATGTAGGCGCAGCTATCCAGCTCGCACGAAAAATGGTGGGGCAAGAGGGCATCATCCTGGTAACCGGTTCGCTTTATATGCTGGGGGACGCGCGGTCGGTATGGTTCCCGGTGGACCAGATCCTAGAAGATTTGGAAGATGCTGCCTAATCCAGCTGCATGATCAGGAATTTTAAATAGCGCAATTCAGGCATCACCAGTGGTGAGGGGTGGTCTTGCGGTTGGCTCAACAGCCCCTGGATGAAGGCTGTGCGCCGTGCATCCGAAAGACTTTCCTGTACAATCCGGAGGAAATGTTCCTGGCTGATATGGCTGGAACAGGAAGCTGCGGCTAGTTTTCCCCCTGGTGAGGTGACCTGTGCACCAAGTGCGAACAAACGCTGGTAGGCATTTTCTGCCTGGGAGACACTCGCCTCGGATGGCGCGAACGAGGGCGGATCCAGGATCACCAGGTCCCATTGTTGNNAGGGCGGGTTGGGCAATATCTACCGTGGTGACGTGTTCGGCCCCGCCTCTGCCGGCATACACAGAGAACCCCCCCGTGTAGCCAAACATGTTCAGCACGGTTTTTCCTGCCGACAGCGGCTGAATGGCGGCGCGGTTTTCTCGTTGGTCCAGGAAAAAGCCGGTTTTTTGCCCGCTGATTGGGCTGACCGTGAAATGCAGCCCGTTCTCTTCGAAAAAGATCGGAGCATCGGTATCCGGGCCAAAGATCTGACTGGTCTGGGTGGCATGTGTCCCGCGCGATTTATGGTACACCAGGCTCACNNGCGCGGCCGTCTGTGACCAGTACCGCCGCGTGGCTGTAAATATCGCACACCAGACCGGGTAAGCCGTCCCCCTCACCGTTGAATAAGCGGAAGGCATTGGTGTGTTTAGGGCTGGGAAAGAGCGTTCTACGCAGCATCAAGGCGCGCTGCATGGTTTTCTCTGCCCAGTGGTCGCTTAATGGGACACCTGGCTGGGTTGAACAAATTCGGAGCGCGATCGGACCTGACGGATCCAGGTATCCGCGGGCAATTTCCCTGCCACCACGGTTGTCGAGCAAAATGGCTGGTGTTCCCGGGCTTACGTCCGGGACCTGCCTCAGGGAATCTGCGTACACCCAGGCGTGGCCGCGCTTGATGTTCTTTACGAGATTGCGAGCCAGCTGGACTTTGACGGGTTTGGTGGTGCTAATCAGATTCATATCCATGAGTGTATCATGTCTGGCCGCTCGCTGCATGCCAGATTTCATGGGGGCGAAAGACAGGATGTATTTTTCGATTGGTATTGAGACTCTTTTGGAATATCTGAATAATGTGCAGCCATTTTTTCCTGAGAGGGGAACGCTACAGGGACAGGAAAGAAATTTAAAGAGGCGGTCTCAAATTCTGCAACCCGGGCTGGCTTTTCTGCGTATATAATAACAATGAGGAGAATCAACTGTAATTTT
>DNGN01000264.1 GCA_003486225.1 Chloroflexota bacterium | reverse complement strand
TCAGGCCTCTTCCTGCCAGAAATCCGGATCGTAAGCCGGAAGTTCACAGCGCAGTGGGCGATCATGGCGGTAGCCCATTGCATAATCCGCCTGCATCAGGGTATGGATTTCACTGGTGCCCTCATAGATCACGGCTCCCTTGGAATTGCGCAGGTAGCGCTCTACATCGTACTCGTCGCTGAAGCCGTAAGCGCCATGCACCTGGATGGCTTCAGAAGCTGCTTCGAAGGACGCATCTGTGGCGAACCATTTGGCCACCGAGGTTTCCTGTGTATTTCGCAGGCCCTGATTTTTCATCCAGCCGGACTTGAGGTAGAGCAGACGCGCCATTTCATAATCGCGCTTCATCCGCCCAATTTTCTGCTTGACTAGCTGGTAATTGCCTATCGGCCGTCCAAAAGCTTCACGTTCGTGGGCATATTTCACACTGGCATCCAAGCTGGCCCGGATCAGCCCGGTAGCGCCGGAGGCCACGGTATAGCGGCCATTATCCAGACAAGTCATGGCAATCTTAAAGCCCTCTCCCTCTTCACCCAGCCGGTTCTCGACGGGCAGGCGCACATCCTGCATGGCGATCCAGCCCGTTGAACCAGCCCGAACCCCCAATTTACCATGGATATCACCTGTGGTTACACCCGGGCGATCCGTTTCCAGTAAAAAGGCTGTCAGGCCATCTGATTTTTTCTCTGCGGCCGGGTTGGTACGCGCAACCACCAGGATATGGTGGGCTTTGGTGGCCAACGAGATCCACATTTTCTCGCCGTTCAACACGTATTCATCACCATCCCGGACGGCTGTACTGCGCATATTGGCCACATCCGAGCCGACGCCTGATTCGGTAAGCCCGAAACCGGCATATTTTTCACCCGTAGCCTGAGGTACCAGGAAACGCTGCTTTTGGTCCTCTGTCCCCCACTGCAAGAGCGCCATGCTGTTCAAGCCCATATGAACGGACATCACCACCCGCAGGGTGGTGTCTGCATATTCCAGTTCCTCACATACCAGGCCCAAGGTAATGTAGTCAAAGCCTTGCACGCCATAGCGTACCGGAATATTGATACCCAAGATCCCGAGTTCGGCCATGCGCGGCAGAATGAATGGAGCCATTTCCTGCTTGCGATCCCATTCTTTAATGATTGGGATGACTTCCTTATGGGTAAAATCCCGCACCATTTTCTGTGCCATCTGATGTTCTTCAGTCAGGTTAAAGTCCATGTGTTCCTCATTTAGAATAAATTTTTTTTCACAAATATTATAACATTGACCTATCGGCTGCCACAGTTCCAATTCCGGGATGTTTTTTTCGCGTATAATGCATGCAATGAAAGGCCTGACCAAAACCCTGCCCAAAGTCCGTTTAGTTGTTTTAGCGCTGTGGCTGCTCCTCTGGCTGGCTGGCTGCATGCCATCCGGGCCAGGTCCCGACGCCCTCACAGCCACTCCCTCGCAAGATATTATTCAAGAGCTAATTGAAATTGGGGCACTGGAGCAGGCGGCCGAAATTCTGCTTGGCATCCTGGAACAAAACCCAGCCGATGCTTCGGCACACTATCAATTAGGGCAGTTGCTGACCATCAATCAGCCCGAGCAGGCGGCCGATCATCTGGCTCAGGCTGCCAGGCTGGATCCTGCTCTCGAGGACAAAGTTACCCGGCTGCAAGATGCCCTGCGGCAAGCCGGTTCCATTCAAGACCCTGCTTACCACCTGACAGTCACCGGCCAGGCGTTTTCTTCACTGGAAGAATGGGCTTTGGCGCAGGCTGCCCTTGAGAGGGCTGTAGAAAACGATCCGAATTATGCAGAAGCCTGGGCATACCTGGGTGAAGCACGTCAGCACACCGGGCAAGACAACAGCCTGGAAGCCCTAAAAACGGCACTCTCTTTAGACCCCGAATCGTATGCCGCCAACCTGTTTATGAGCATCTATTGGCAGCGCAATGCCCTGCCGAAACGCGCCCTGCCTTTCCTGAAAACTGCATTGAGACTGGACCCCAACAACCGAGCCTTGCTGGAAGACCTGGCCCACACTCAGGTGCAAGCCGGCATGGTGGAACTCGGCTTTGAGACCTTGGAAGAACTGACGGCTCAATCGCCGGAAGAGGCCGAAACCTGGATGATGCTCGCCCGCCTGAGCATTGACAACTCGATCCAGGTTGAGCAGGTCGGCCTGCCTTCTGCACGCCAGGCCGTATTACTGGAACCCAAAAACCCTGCCGCCATCCTCATGTTAGGTCGAGCTTACCTGCTGGCCGAGGAGCCTGTCCTGGCAGAGCGCTTCTTCCTCCAGGCCATCCAGCTCGACCCTCAAATGGCTGCCCCCCACCTGTACCTGGCAATCATCTATCTCAACCAGGAAAACCAGCTGCCCGCAAAGTCCCATCTACAGGACGCTCTGCTGCTGGCCGAGGCTGCCAAGAACCAGGCAATTGCCAATCAGGCCAAAAAATTCCTGGAACAATATTTCCCATAACCCTCCCCGAGCCTGCTGCTCCCCCCCATGGCATTGTTGGACAAATTTACTCGGCTTTATGTTAAAATACGGCCACAAACCCGCCAATGGTGAGGAGATGTCATATCCGGAGCAGTGGATACTGCGCTGTACCTGCTTTAGGTCGAGGTAATATGCCATTTGTTGTGGCCAGAAGGTTGCCAAAACGGCCTGCCGCAGCACGCCTGAAAAACTCCTCCTCAAAACCAAAGACGGATAAAGGAATACACGTAAAAGATGAAGGTTTATTTAGATACCGTTGGCTGCCGCCTGAACCAGAGCGAAATAGAAACCTATGCTCGACAGTTGACAAGTGCCGGGCACACCCTGGTGGCGAGCATGGAAGAAGCTGACCTGATGGTACTGAACACCTGCACCGTGACTGCGGCAGCGGCTTCAGATTCGCGCCAGAAGGTGCGCCAGGCGCACAACGCCGGTGTTGAGGAAATCGTGGTCACCGGCTGTCTCTCCAGCATCCAGCCCAATGCGATCCAGAATCTACCCGGTGTCTCTCGTTTGGTGCCGAACCAGAACAAAGATCACCTGGTGGCAGACCTGCTCGATATCCCGCTGGAGCAGCTTGAAACACAGGAATTCCAACGCCAGCCGGTCCCGGGGAGCCGCCAACGGACCCGGGCTTTCATCAAAGTTCAGGATGGCTGCGATAATAAATGTACATTCTGCATTACCACGCTGGCACGCGGGCAAGGCCGCAGCCGGGTGGTTAAAGATGTCGTGCTGGATGTGCAGGCGGCGATCGAATCCGGCACCCAGGAAGTTGTACTGACCGGCGTGCACCTCGGCTCCTGGGGAAAAGATTTTTCCCAGCCCCAGCACCTCAGCCAGCTGATCCGCCAGCTTTTAACGGATACGGATGTCAGGCGGCTTCGAGTTTCATCTTTGGAACCGTGGAACCTGGATGAGAGCTTCTTTGATCTGTGGCAGGACCCGCGCCTGTGCCGCCATCTGCACCTGCCGCTGCAATCAGGCAGCAGTAGCGTACTGCGGCGGATGGCCCGTAAAACCAACCCCAAGGCTTTTGCCCGGCTGGTACAGGCTGCCAGGGAACGTATCCCTTCAGTGGCCATTACCACCGACCTGATCGCCGGATTCCCAGGTGAAACGCAGGAAGAATTCCTGGAAGGGCTCCGCTTTGTAGAATCGATGGCATTTGCCGGCGCGCATGTCTTTACCTATTCAGCCAGACCAGGCACAGCGGCTGCCAAGATGCCAGACCAGGTGCACAACTACACCCGCAAAGAACGAAACGCAGTCCTGAGAGAAGCCACCGAACGCAGTGCCAGTGCTTATCACCAGCGCTTCACAGGGCAGGAAGCCGAGGTGTTATGGGAAAACGCCCACCCTATCTCATCCACCAGCCAATGGTTCCTGACAGGCCTGACAGATAATTATTTACGTGTTACCGCGGAAAGCGACCAGCCTGTTTGGAATAGGATCACACCGACAAAACTGGTGAACCTCAATCTGAATCGAATGGTTTTCGAGGGCAGAATTTCCCAATACCCTGATACAATATAAAATAACCTTGCTGACATCAAAGCACATCACCGCACCCGGCAAACGTTCCAGGTACGAGATTCCCCTTTTTCCGGTAACTGCGAGGAGATAGATATGAGAGATCCTGACTGCATATTTTGTAAGATTATTGCCGGTGAAATACCCAGTAAAATCGTGTTCCAGGACGAGATCGTCACCGCTTTTAATGACATAAACCCGCGCGCCCCCGTGCATGTACTCATTGTTCCAAACAAGCATATTCGCAACAATAACACCTTTAAGGTGGAAGATGAGCCTATCGCGGGACATATGTTTACCGTGGTGCGGAAAATTGCCGATGACCTTGAAATTGCCCAGGATGGATACAGGCTGATCATCAACACCGGCGCACATGGGCATCAGGAAGTCCAGCACTTGCACCTCCACCTGATCGGAGGGCACCCCATGCAGCATGCCATGGGGTAAAATTAAGATCAACCATCCCTACCAATATCGTAGAACTTATCGAATAAAAACACAGGAGAAGAAAACCCCATGCAGCACAAAACAAAATTATTCCTCATGCTGGTTGCCGTTGTTGCCGCTTCGCTGGCCTGTGCAACCTTCTCTGGAAACGACCCAGCCCCTACCATCGCCCCAACCAATCCCCCACCGCCTACTGCAACCGCACCTCCGCCAACAGCGACCACACCGCCCACGGATGATAGATTTCTCTTCCAGGACGATTTCTCAGACCCAAACAGCGGCTGGGATCGGTTCAGCGATGAAGGCGGGGGCACGGACTACCTGAACGGCGGCTATCTGATCGGCGTGTACACGGATGTTTATTTCTACTGGGCGAACCCCTACCGCACCTTCCAGGATGTGATTATCGAGGTAGATGCCGAATTGATCACCGATGAGGAAGACAACCAATACGGCATTGTCTGCCGCCAAACGGATATTGACAACTGGTATGTCCTGGTCATCAGCGGGGATGGCTACGCCTCCATTCGCAAACGCTTTTTAGGCGGCGACCTCGAATACCTGACAGACTGGGTGGAAAGCTCAGCCATCAATACCGGCATGGCCAGCAACAAACTGCGAGCGGAATGTGTTGGCAACCGGCTTTCTTTGTATGTCAACGGGGTACTGGCCATCGAGGCCTTTGATTCCGATCTCGTTTCCGGGGATGTCGGCCTGCTGGCTGGTACTTTTTCTGCCACCCAGACCGAGGTCATGTTCGATAATTTTACTGTTTCAAACCCCTAACACATCACCACTGTTATAAAACCGGGGTGGTGTGTTCATCACCCCGGCAAAGTTAGTAAAGTACGGGATCTGCAGGAGAATAAATTAAGATGAGCTTGAAAACTGTTCTGCACAAATCACTCACTGAGGCAATGAAATCCAGGGATGAACTACGCAAAGTTCCCCTTCGCCTAGTCCTGGCTGCTATCCAGGAAGCAGAGATTAATAAGCAGGACGAGCTGGACGATATCGAAGTGCTGCGATTAATTCAAAAAGAAGCCAAAGCCCGTCTGGATACGATAGCAGATGCACAAAAAGCAGAACGTCCAGATCTGGTTGAGCGCGCCGAAGCAGAACTCGCCATTCTGAAAGAATTCATGCCTGAAGAGCTTAGCCAGGAAAAAATTACCGCACTGATCCAAGAAACGATTACCGAAGTTGGAGCTAGCTCCATGGCAGACATGGGCCAGGTGATGAAAGCACTCATGCCGAAACTCCAGGGACGCGCAGACGGAGGACAGGTAAGCCAACTCGTCCGCCAGATCTTACAACAATAGCAGATCGGATTCTGATGCAGGCAAATCCAAAAGGGCACACGAAAATACGGATCAGCCAGTCCATCCTTGGTTGGCTCCTGCTGCTGTTGGTCGCGGCGATCAGCGCAATTTTCCTGATCGTGCCGATCAACAATCCATCATCGTCCGCCCAGCTTTCGATTGGCGATGTTGCCACACAAGATATCCTGGCCCCGCGTGCGCTTTCCTATCAGAGTCAGGTGCTGACTGAACTTATCCGGGCAGAGGCCGCAGACAGTGTCCCCGCCCAATATACCCCCATCGACCCGTCGGTAGCCCGAAACCAGATATCGCTATTGCGAGATGTGCTCGATTTCATCTCCACGGTTCGGGCAGATACTTATGCCAACCCGGCTCAAAAAGAAAGTGACTTGGCGAAAATTCAGGCCATCCACCTGGAGCCGGAGAGCGCCAAGCAGATTATTGGACTAACCGATAATGACTGGCAAACCATCCGTTCCGAGTCGCTTAATGTACTTGGACAGGTAATGCGCAACACGATTCGAGAAGACAGGCTGGAAGAAGCCCGGCGCACCATACCCAGCCTGGTCAGCTTTTCGCTGCAGGGGAGCCAATCGGAATTGGTCATTGAGATCACGTCTGCTTTTGTAACCCCCAACAGCCTGTACAGCAGCGAACTCACCGATGCCCAGCGCGAAGCCGCCCGTCAATCTGTCCAGCCGGTTATTCAGGGGTATGTTGCCGGAGAAACGATCGTACCGCGCGGCCACGTGATCACGGATTCTGACCTGGAAGCCCTGGACCAGTTTGGCTTATTAGAGCCCACCATCACCTGGAAAGACAACGTCAGCGTACTCGCGCTGGTGGCGATTAATTTTACCTTTGTCGCCCTTTACTTTGCCCAACGGCCAGACCTGCGCTCAAATTCGACCAGCCTGATCCTGATGGCGATCCTATTCCTGGTCTTTCTGTATGGCGCCCGCATGCTGATCCCCAACCGCACGGTTGTGCCGTACATGTTCCCCTTGGCCGGTTTTGGCATGCTGGTGGCAGCCCTGATCAGCTCTCGCGCAGCAGTCATCCTCTCGCTGCCGATTTCCATTTTCGCCGCTTACGGTCTCCCGAACAGCTACGAACTGACATTATTCTATATTTTCAGCTGCGCCTTTGGCGTGCTTATGCTGCGCAATATCCACCGGCTGCTGACCTTCTTTTGGGCGGGTTTTAGTGTGGGTGTAGCAGGGATCGTTGTGCTGGTAGTCTTCCGGCTACCCGATCCGCTGCTCGACTCTGTTGGCCTGTTTCAGCTTGCCGCAGCCTCGGGGTTTAATGGCCTGGCATCTGCCAGTCTGACGATCTTGCTGCAGTACTTGCTTGCTCACCTGATGGGGCTTACCACCACCCTCCAGCTGCTGGAAATCTCGCGCCCCGATCACCCGCTGCTGCAAGACATCTTGCGCAATGCTCCCGGCACCTACCAGCACAGCCTGCAGATTGCCAACCTGGCAGAACAAGCTGCAGAGCGCATCGGGGCAGATACCCTGCTGACCCGGGTGGGATCCCTTTATCATGATGCAGGCAAAGTCCGCTTCCCCCAATATTTTATCGAGAACCAGGTTCCCGGCTTTAAAAATCCTCACGAGGAGCTTTCCCCAGTCGAGAGCGCAGCGATCATCATCCAGCATGTCCCAGACGGGGTGGAGATGGTTAAAAAACACCGCCTGCCAAAGCGCATCCAGGATTTTGTGCTGGAGCATCACGGTACCATGATCACGCGCTACCAATACCATAATGCCATCGCAGAGGCAGAGGGCGATGCCGGATCGGTAGATAGCGGCCTGTTCACATATCCTGGTCCAAAACCAAGATCACGCGAGACAGCCCTCGTCATGCTGGCAGATGGGGTGGAGGCCAGAGCGCGTGCCGAACGGCCCGAGACGGAAAAAGCAATGCGGGACCTGATACGCGATGTGGTCGAGAACCGATTAAAAAATGGGCAGCTGCATGATACCAGGCTGACCTTGCAAAACCTGGAAGAAATTATCGAATCGTTCTCTACTACCTTGCGCGGGGTTTACCACCCCCGGATTGAATATCCAAACCTGGATGCGATCACCGTGCCGAGACAAAAAGCGTTTGAAGAATCCACGCCTGAACAGCCTTCCACTGCGGAGGAGCCCCGATGATCGAAATTGAAATTGAGAAGCCTTTCCTGGGTCTGGTTGATGTAGGCAGTTTGGAGCAGGTTGCCCAACAAGTGCTGGTGCTGGCAGAGATCGAAGCACAAAGCGAGCTCAGTTTGCGGATCACCGATGATGACACCCTAAAGGACCTTAACCTGCAATATATGGGCATTGATGCCCCCACAGACGTACTGTCTTTTCCGGTCGCGTTTCAAAACCCGGATACGGGGAACCCCTACCTCGGCGATATCCTGATCTCGTATCCAACTGCGGCCGTTCAGGCGGAAGCCTCTGGACATCCCTCCACCGAAGAAATCAAGCTGCTGCTTGTTCACGGGATCTTGCACCTGCTTGGGTATGACCACACCAATCCAGAAGAAAAACAAGCCATGTGGTCGCTTCAGGATGCCATCCTGGAGGCTTTACAGATCCAGGCTCGGCCGACGGAATAAGCCAGATAAGACCCTTCCGATGCTACCTGAATTTTTCCGCTCCCGTTTGGCCTCATTCAAATACGCGTTCAATGGCTGGTGGTATGTTATCCGCACCCAGCGCAATGCCTGGATCCACACCCTGGCCTCAATAGCCGTGATCGGGATCAGCATCTGGCTCCAGCTGGAGCATCTGGAATGGGCCTTGATCATCGTGGCGATCGCCTTTGTTTGGACAGCAGAATTTTTCAACACCGCCCTGGAAGTGATCGTTGATCTGGCGACCAAAGAGACTCACCCCTTGGCCAAGGCAGCCAAAGATGTGGGAGCAGCAGCAGTCCTGATCGCTTCGATCACGGCGGTGGTCATCGGTATCATCGTGCTCGGACCTCACCTGCTGTCCAAAATATATCCCTGATCCTTTTCTGGCACGAGCGTGGGAACCCCCCACACCTTTTTTTCATCCTCCTATGCTAAAGGAGAATTTTGTTATAATCCAGTTGGAAACATTGGTTTCTTTTTCGATTGGATCCAATCGAACGAGTAGTGAAACCCCACATTCTGTTCTGGAATCATCCGGCTGAATGTGGGCCGGGTTGATCACAACCAACACTTGGAATAGCCAAACATTCCTCATACGATTAATCCAGAAAGGACATCAAATGCCCCTATCTTTCCGATTCGGAACCGTGGGTTCGCCGATTGCTACCCCTAAAAAACCGGGGGGCAGCGTGGGAGCCGCCATCTACACCCGTGAGCTTGGCATGGGCGCTCTGGAACTCGGCTGGGTACGCTCGGTACGGGTCAGCGAGGCGACCTGCGAAGCCATCAAACTGGCGGCTGCGGAACACGACGTGCTGCTCAGTGTTCATGCCCCTTATTTTATCAACCTGAATGCGGATGAAGAAGAATGGCCCAAATCTCGCAAACGTTTGATGGATGCCGCTCACTACGGCAACCTGGCAGGTGCAACAGAGATCATCTTCCATCCCGGATCGTATTTCGGCAACCCACCTGAGGCAGTATTGCCCACGGCTATCCAACGCCTGGCAGGATGTGTGGAAGAACTGCGCGCCAATGATAATCCTGTTACCCTGCGGCCAGAAACTATGGGCAAATCAGCTATGCTGGGATCACTCGAAGACACACTCGAGATGAGCAAAGCCATCCAAGGCATAGTGCCCTGCCTGGATTTTGCCCACCTGCATGCCCGTAACGGGGACGGCAGCGTGAACAGCTATGATGAATGGTGCCGGATCCTGGAGCGCTATGCCAATGCCCTTGGGCAAAACAGCCTGAAAGAACTCTCCTGCCACCTGAGCGGGATCGAATATACCGACAAGGGCGAGAAAAATCACCTGCGGATGGACGAGTCCGATTTCGATTTAAGCGCGCTCTTCAAAGCCTTGCACGCCTTTGGCTGCGCTGGCAGAATCCTGTGCGAAAGCCCCGTAATGGAAGAAGATGCGCTGCTCTTTCAAAAAACCTGGATCGAGATCAGCGGAGAAAGCCTGTAACAATGCCAGACACCAAAAACGTTTTTGCCCAACTCCAATTCGACATGCGCGCCTGCCGTAAATGTCTGGAAGCAGACTATTGGGTACAGCCTCCCGCTGTGACCCAGGGCACTCACACCGGCCGCATGATGACCATCGGCCAGGCACCGGGAATCACTGAGGTGGAAGTGGGCCGTCCGTTTAACGCCGGCAGCGGCAAGCGGCTCTTTGAATGGCTTGGCCAGGCTGGTATCGATGAAACCTGGTTCCGTACCACCCAATATATGACTTCCGTCACCAAATGCTACCCCGGCCGGCAAACCTCCGGCAGCGGGGACCGGGTACCGACTCGCAGTGAGCAGGAACTTTGCCGCCCATTTTTAGACCAGGAGATCGCCCTGGTACAGCCAGAGGTCATCATCCCGATCGGCCGGTTGGCCATCACTTTGTTTTTTGACCCCAAGCAAAAACTGGATGAGATCATTGGGCGGCAGAAGCAACTGCCCGGCGGAACCTGGGTCATCCCGCTGCCCCATTCCTCAGGCGCATCCCGCTGGCACCAGAGCCAGGAAAACCGGGCCTTGATCCAGCAGGCCATCGACCTGATTGCTCATCATTTCAGCCGTTTGTACCCGCAGGACAAATGAGTTGTATAATGAGGGTTAAACCACCCATACTCCTCAAGTGAGGTCTTCATGTTCTCCAATGATACCGAAAGAGTCATCCCCCGCCAGCGAATCAATTTAGCCAATCTCTTCAGTCAAGGGATCACGCTGCTATTCGTGATCCTGATTTTCGTGCAATTATTCCTGCGCGCTGAACTACCGGAATGGTTAGAACCTTCTCAACCTCTCATTTTGGTAGCTCTGGTCGTATTTTTTATCCTCACAGGATTGATGTCAGCAGTCGTACGCTGGAACCAGACCCGCAGGTGGAAAAGGTTGGCAGAAGAATTGGGATTTCAGACCGAGCAAAAAACCGCTTTTTCCATCCCAAGGATCAGGGGAACCTACCGAGGGTACCGGGTGACGATTGCAGATTCCACGGAAAAACAAGGCCGCAGCAACATCCATTATACAAATTTCATGCTTGAACTTAACACCCCCTCTCAGAGTAGCTTCACCATCGAAAAGCGCAGCCTGACCCACATGCGAAGAGAACTGACCAATGATGATGAAATCGATAAAAAACTCACCGTTAAGATTTCATCCGAACATTTGCTTCAGCAGATCCTTCGATCCAGGCGGCTGCGACAGGGATTGTTGGAACTCGGAGATCGTGCCCAGACGAAAGCGCTGTATATGGATGGAAAAACCCTGCACTATAAAGAAAGAGGCCAGATCAGCGATAGGGAATATATGCAAGCGGTCCTGGGTTACATAATCGAACTAGCAAAATTGATCGAGCGCGAAGTGCACATCGGTTTTTAACACCAGCATCAAGCGCGGCCATGATTATCGCTGGGTCAGAGGCAGCCAGCACCTCATCGAAATTTCTTTCATTTATGGAACCTATTTCAACCGATAAACAAGTTAGAATGTTCAATGCTATAATTCTCTTTAAGCTCTTAAAACTAACACAGCTGCTTGGAGCGAAAGGCTGGAACCATGCCAGAAACTGTAGTTAGCTTTCAATCACTGCCACCCGAATATCAACAAGTCATAAAGCTTGCCCAGGAGAGATACAAAATTGACCTTTCCCCCCTGCAGGAATTAGCAGGTGGCTGGTCGGGAGCGATCATCTATTTGGTTCGGGTGGCATCCATAGAGAGCGGAAAAGTGGAACACCTGATCATGAAGCTCGACCGCAAACGGCCCATGGCTTCATCGGATGAAATCTCGCGGCACGAAGCTGTACAGCAGTTATCTCCACCTGGGTTCACCAGCCAGCACATCCCCGATATGGTTTATGACAGGGTAGAAGCCGATAATGCTTTGGCGATTTTTTATACCATTGCAGGCCAATCCCTGCACAACTTCCGTACCCTCTCGAGCTTCAAACACCAGCACCACCTTGAAAGTCTGTTCTTTGCAACCAACCATTTCCTTTTGGATGAGTGGAATGCAAACCTGAAGTTCGAGCATGTGGGCCATCCTCAGGACTTGTTGAAACGCTGGTTAGGCTTTCGTCTCGACCCTGGTCAAAAAATTGAGGCTTTCCTGCATGAAGTTTGCCGCCTGCATCCTGCCACACCTGGATTTATCGTCCAGGGGAACATATTGCCCAACCCTCTCCAGTATGCCCGCAGCCCTGGTCTGTGGGGGACGGTTCGGCCAGGGGATGCGATCGTCGGCCTGCAGCACAGCGACCTGAACACAAATAACATCCTGGCCAGGTTTTCCCGCCAGGGCAACCAGTTAGACGGCTACTATATCATTGACTTCGCGCTGTTCAAAGAAGATATGCCCCTGCTGTTCGATCACCGCTACCTGGAAATGTCCTATCTTGTCCATGCGATTGAACGAAGCGTTTTTACCAGTGTGCTCAACCTGATCGTCCGTTTTGGAGAACACGACATCCTGGAAACCGAACTGACACCGATCGAAATGTCAGGCGTAAATGCCGCCATCCAAACCGGAAGAACGGCCTTCGAGGCCTGGGTGCGGGACAAACATCCCAGCCTGCAGGATGACCTGTGGGGCCAATACTGGCTGGCGGGAACAGCCGCGGGCTTGAGCTACTGCCACAAAGCAGGTCAGGCGGATGAGATCCGGCTTGCCGGGTTGATTTATGCCGCGGCTAACCTGAAACGATATTTTGAACTCTTCCATATCCCGATGCCCACAGAGGCCAGCCAGCTTTATGCCGAAGGTCAGATCGGCAGCAAGGCTGGATCCAGCCTATCGCTGGCGTCCCCAGCCGCCAAAAAATCTCATAACCTGCCCACCCCGTTAACCAACTTTATCGGCCGCACGAAAGAACTGGCAGAGGTGACCGAACTGCTGCAGCAGCCCGAGGTGCGCCTGATCTCACTCACCGGCCCGGGAGGCACAGGCAAGACCCGACTGGCACTGGAAGCAGGCTGGGCATTATTGGACCAATTTCCGGATGGGGTTTACTTCATCGATCTGGCACAGATCAGTGACCCATCCATGGTAGCAACCACCACCGCCCATTCACTCGGGATCCGTGAAGGGGGCAGCCTGCCACCGCTGGACAAAATGAAGGACTATCTGGCAGGAAAGAAATTTTTGCTTATTTTCGATAATTTTGAACAGGTGACCAAGGCTGGCGCTGACGTTTCACAATTGCTGGCCGCTGCCCCAGGAATGAAAGCACTGGTCACCAGCCGGATCCCCCTCAATGTGCGTGGGGAAAGGGAGTACCCCGTCTTGCCTTTGAATACACCCCCCAACCTGCCTAAAACATTGGGAGAAACCCTTGAATATGAATCGATCGCCCTCTTCCGGCAGCAAGCGCAAGCCGTCCAGCCGCGTTTCGAAGTTACACCAGAAAACCAGCAAGCAGTCGTAGAAATCTGCCGCCGCCTGGATGGATTACCATTAGGGATCGAGATCGCGGCTGCCCGGATAAAAATGCTCTCCCCCCAGGCCCTGCTCAAACGCATGGACCAAAGCCTGAACCTGCTGGTGGGCGGTGCCAAAGATTTACCAGACCGCCACCAGACCTTACGGCAAACCATCGCCTGGAGTTATGATTTGCTCAGCACGCAAGAACAGGTCCTTTTTACCCGGCTGGGAATCTTCGCTGGTGGTTTCACCCTTGAGGCAGCCGAAGCAATTTGTGAGCCAATGGGCAATTTCGATGTCTTCTCTGGGGTTGAAGTGCTGCTGAATAACAGCTTGCTGCGCCAGGTTCCCGCGGTCGATGATGAGCCCCGCTTTGATATGCTTCAAACGATCCGTGAATTTGCCCTAGAAAAAGCCGGGGAGGCTGGCATCGTGACGGAACTGCGCTGGACCCACTGCAATTACTTCGCGCAACTGGTGGAGAGCGAGATGGGTCCGGGCCTGTTTGGCTCATTTTCTGTGATCTGGCTGCAGCGGATCAACAAGGAACATGACAATTTTCGGGCTGCGCTTGCCTGGGCAATGCAGCATCCTGATGAGGGTATCTGGCCATCCATCGCCATGATGAACGCCTTAACCTGGTTCTGGTATCGCTACGGGCATCTAAAAGAAGGCGTGGAATGGACTGCCCGCGCGCTGGCAATAACAGAAGAGCTGGGAGAATCCCCGGCGCGGGCATTGGCATTGGGCGGAAGATCATACCTGGCATTGTGGACTGGTGACCTGAATGTTTCAACCGAATTGGGTCGCCAAGCCGTAGAAATGAGCCAGCGCTTAAAGTTTGATACCGGACTCTCAATGGCCAAGCTGGGTTACGGCACCACCCTGATCAACCAGGGCAAAGACCGGGAAGCCTACACCCATCTGGTGGATGCCGTTGAACTCTTCGACCAGCAGAATATGGCCTGGGCGAAAGGAACAGCCCTTGTGCATCTGGCTAACGCCTCCTTAGGGCTTGGCAACCCGCACCAGGCTCTTCAATGGCTGGATATGGCCAAACCCTTCATCCATGAGAGCGGAGATGTATGGGTGATGGCTTTTGGACTCAATAATTACGGCGAAGTTTACCGCACCCTTGGGGATTATGAAAAAGCAGAGCAGTACTACCATCGAACCGAGGAGTTGTACCAGCAGGCAGATGCGCGCGGTGACCAGGTGCGCCTGATCCATACTTTCGGATATATTGCCATGCATAAAGGCAACTATGAGGAAGCCAGGGCGCTGTTTCTTGAAAGCCTGAACGGATTTCGTGAACTGGGGAACCACCGCGGGATTGCTGAATGCCTGGCCGGGTTGGCCAGTCTTGCAACGGAGCAAGGCCAGTATGAATGGGCCACCCCCCTGCTGGGTGCTGCACAAAAGCAACTGGATGCAATTAGCGGCGTCTGGTGGCCGGCAGACCGGGTCGAAATTGATAGAGTCCGGGAGCAGATTCAGTCTGCACTTAAGGAAAAATATGATGGGCTGTGGAACCAAGGCCAGGCAATGAATGTTGAAGATGCAATTGCCTATGCTGTGCAAGGGACTTAATGGCTGTGAAAGACCCAAAAATTGGCATTGGTGCTACCTCTGAGCTGAGCCTGCGGGTAAGTGTTGCCACACTGGCCCGGATCACCTTCCCCCACCCTGAACAAGGTATTCCAATGCTGGCACTGGAGCATAAAGCCTCGCTGATTTCAGCAGCAGGGCAAAAGCAGGTCTTGACCAAAGCCCAGCCATTCGGGGGCGCTATCCGGATCCTAAA
>DNGN01000145.1 GCA_003486225.1 Chloroflexota bacterium | reverse complement strand
GCAATGCGGTAGAAAAGGCTGCCCGAACCCTTGGAAAGAATGCGAGGGTCGCGCTGGCACAATTGCCAGATGAGTTCAATAATCGTCAATTCCACCCGGTGATAGGTGACCAGGAAATTTTTGCCCAGAAAGGCATCCAGTTCCGGAATCTCAAGGCTCAAGGTCTGCGTCTCATCCAAAAGCGCCCCGCGCATTACGATATAAATGTAGTGCCCCCAATCATCTATTTTGGGGATATGTGTCTCTACCAGAGCGTCATCCACTGCCAGGGGGTGGAAATTAAACTCATCCCGCAGAATGGATTCAAAATCTCCATTCGGCTCGCCGCATAGATCGACCCACAGCAGTCCCTCCGGATCTGCGATCCACGTCCGAATGTCTGCTTTTTGGATCTCTGTATGAACCTCACCTGCGGATGTGATGGCGATGGATCTGATCATTTTCTACTCCTCCACCGAGCGTTTGAAGTTAATCACTTGATAGCTGCCCAGGACCTGAACAGGTTTCTCGCCAATCCAGTTAGGAAACATGGTACGGCACATCGATCACCACAACGCCGGGCACATTCCTTAGTGCCCATCGCAGCCAGGTGGCATTTTGCATGTGCAGGAAATTATGCCACCATTGGCGGGGAATGAACTCCGGCACCACCACATAGATCACCTGGTCTGGCCCTCTTTGGGCTGCTTCGGTCTCAATATAATCGACCAGGGGATGCAGCAGTTCCCGGAAAGGGGAATCAATGACAATTAGCGGGATATCGGGTGCCCATTTCTCCCAGCGATGCTGGATCTGCAATGTCCTCTCATCATCATGAGCCACATAGATGGCTGCCAGATTACGCGAGAGCGAACGGGCATAGTGCACAGCTTTTAAGGTCCCCTTGTGAACGCCTGAGATCGTGAGGATGATTTGCGGCTGGCTTTTCTTATCCGGCGCAACATAATCCGTTAAAGTCAGGTCGTCTGCCAGTTGGGAATAATGCCGGTGAATGGCATAAAAAATTGAGACCAGAACCGGGATCAGGATCAACACAACCCAGGCGCCATCCAAAAACTTGGTGATGGCAAAGATCATCATCACCACCGCGGTACACACTGCCCCGAACCCGTTCACCAGCATTTTGGATCGCCAGCCCGGTTCGTATCGCAGGGTCGATCCCTTCTCGACCAGCTCCTCCTCGGGACCCAGCCGGCCAATTTTCCTCCATCGCAACGCCATGCCGGCCTGCGAAAGGGTGAAGGATAAAAAGACCCCAATGGCATAAAGCGGGATCAGAGCTGAGACATTGGCCTTAAATAGAATGATGATCAAGGCCGCAATCCCAGCCAGGGTGGCAATCCCCCAGGAATACACCAGGCGGCTCCCCCGATAGGTGAGCTGGTTGGGCAGATAGTGATCTTTTGCCTGCAAGGCACTCAGGCGGGGAAAATCGGCAAAGGCGGTGTTGGCGGCCATAAACAAGATCAGGGTGGTGGCGCTGATCACAGCCAGGTACAGGATGCCGCGCCCGCCAAGTACGGTATGCGCCAGCTGCGAGATCACCGTCTCCGACTCGGATGGGACCGCGCCTATTTTGGTCGCCAAAAACGTAATGCTGAGGAACAGGACAGATAAGATGGAAGCCATCCAGATCAAGGTTTGACCGGCATTTTTGCTGCGCGGTTCCTTAAAAGCCGTAATGCCATTTGAGATCGCTTCAACCCCTGTCAGGGCAGTCGTTCCACTCGAGAAGGCATGCAGCAGCAGGAACAGGGTAATGGCACTGGTGGTTTCAATATCCATCGGAGGCGGATCCACCAACGTGCCTAAGGTGCCGGAAAAATATCGGATGAAGCCAATAAGGATGGTGACAACCAGCATCGCCAAAAAGAAATACGTAGGAATGGCAAAAATGATCCCGGATTCTTTGACCCCCCGCAGGTTAATGACCATGATCACCATCACCATCCCAACCGCCAGCAGCACCTTGTAATGCACAAGGTTCGGAAAAGCTGAAACTACCTGCGCCAGACCAGCTGAGACCGATACCGATACCGTCAGGATGTAATCCGTGAGCAATGCAGCCCCGGCCACCTGGGCCGCGAATTCCCCCAGGTTGTCCCGTGAAACGATATACGCCCCGCCTCCATCTGGGTAGGCATGGATGGTCTGCTCGTAGGATATGGTCACGATCATCAATAGAATGACGATGGCAATCGAGATCGGGAACACATAGCCAAACGCCGCCGTACCCGCCACAGTCAATACACCCAGGATTTCCTGCGTGGCATAGGCCGTGGACGAAAGCGCGTCAGACGCAAAGACGGCCAGACCGATGGCCTTGCCGATGGTTTCATGCGGTGCATCCGCTGTCGATAATGGACGCCCAATCAGCCAGTGACTTAGTGAGCGAGGCGGAGTGTAGCCCGTCTCACGGTGCATGATGGACTGCGGGGTGGGTTCTTCATACTTTTCCATATGACCTTCATTCGTGTTTCACAAATACACACAAAAAGACGCCCCCGCAA
>DNGN01000132.1 GCA_003486225.1 Chloroflexota bacterium | reverse complement strand
GCGCGCCGTTCTGGTTGGGCAGGGTCTTGCCGTACATGCCGACCGCGAGCAGCGTCAACGGGTGCATCGCCTCGGCGATGGTCAGCCCCTCGCGATACGGCCAGTTCAGCACCGCGCGTTGCTGGCCCGGCATGCGGACCGGGTCGTGCAGGGTCTTGAAGGCCACGTATTTCGCTTTCGAGGTCGGCTGAAAGCCGGCCAGAATCGAGCCCAGCGGCACGCCCAGCCACGGAATCACCATCGACCAGGCCTCGACACAGCGCAGGCGGTAGATGCGCTCTTCCTGCGGGAATTGCGCAAGCAGGTCTTCGATACTGAAGGTCATGGGATTTTTGACCAGGCCATCCACCTGCAGGTCCCACGGGCTGGATTTAAAATCAGCCGCCAATCGGGAAACCCGCTGCTTATCAGTAGAAAACTCGTAGTAGTTGTTGTAGTTTGTGATTTCGCCGTATTCGTTGGCTGGATCACCAAATTCGTCGGAAAGGCCTTCCACTTCGGGCTGGCTGGTTGGGGCCTGATTGCCCTCTGCTGTGGATCCGGAGTTCACGGCTTGTGTCTCCGGCAGGTTTGGGCCGCAGGCTGCCAGCAGTGCAGCTGAAGCAGTAACGATTCCCAGGGATTTTAAAATATCCCGGCGTGAGAGATAAACTTCCTCAGGTGTGATCTCTGTTGGGTCTACAGGTACGGATTTGTATTTTCGGCTCATTTGATGCTCTCCTATTCGGAATCAGTGTTCCGAGAAAACAATAATCTTAGAATTGATTTCGTTTTCCAGTTCAGACTGCATTATAGAAAACAAATCTTACAAAAAGATTGCGAAAAGCTGAATGGGGGCTTACGGGTTTTCGAAGCTCAGTGGGAAATCATCAGATCCTGAAAATGAATTTTGTTCCAACGCCAGGGTGGCTTTCGACCCAGATTTGACCACCGTGCGCCTGGATGATTCCTCGGGCGATCGCCAGCCCTAACCCGGCACCTCCGGTAGCCCTGCTGCGGGATTTTTCTCCGCGGTAGAAACTTTCGAAAATGTGGGACAGGTCTTCGCTGGGGATGCCTTCCCCGTTATCGCTGACACTCACCTCAACCTGCGCTCCCGTCCGGTGAGCGGAGATGGCAACCGTGCCGCCTGCCGGGGTATAGCGCAAAGCATTGCTGACCAGGTTGTTCAGCACCCTCCCGATCTGACGGACATCCATATCCACCGGGTCTGTTTTGGCTGCGACCTCTCCAGTCAGATGGACACCAGCCTGGCTGGCAACCTGTGAGAAGGATTCCAGGGTATCTGAGATTAGATCGCTGAGGGAACTGGGCATCCGCTCGAGCACCAACCCGCCAGCATCCAGTTTGGCTACCTGGAATAGGTCATCGATGAGCGTTGAGAGGGAACGGATCTCGCGTTGGGCCGTCACCAGGTAGCGCTGTACGGACTCGGGCTCTTTGACGACCCCATCGGCCAGAGCCTCCAGGATGGCCTGAATGGAGGTGAGCGGGGTTTGCAGATCGTGGCTGACCCAGGCGATCAGGTCTGCGCGCTGCTGTTTGGCTTCCTGCAGCTGGGCAGCCATGCGGTTAAAATCATCGCCGAGTTTTGCTACCTCGTCACGGCCGTCAACCGCAACCCGGGCGCTCAATTCTCCTTCTGCAAGGCGGTTGGCTGCTTTTTGGAGCACAAATATACGGTCGGTGATGGCTGAGGAGAGGAAGTATCCCAATACCATGGCCATGCCACCGGCAAATACCAGCAGAACTGTGGCCAGCAGCAGGTCGTGCTGGCTGGCAAACATCAATCTGGCCGTCAGCCAGACGTTGAAGAAGGTCAGCAGGCTGGAGATGAAGTAGCTGATCAGCAGGGTCCAGCGCAGGGTGGAGACTTTTGTCATCCACCCCCAACGGTATGCGGCATACCCCACCAGACTGGAAACCACAGAGGTAATTAATAAGAAGAGTGCCATCAGTCCAAAGTCGACCATCGGCGGATGCATCACCAGCACGAAGATGACCAGCGAGATCAGCAGGATGGCCAAAACGCCAAGCAGATAACGGAAGGTGAGGGGGAGCTTTTTTCTGGTGGTTTTCATTTCAGGGCTCGAATTTGTAGCCGACACCCCAAACTGTCAGCAGGTGGCTGGGGTCGGAAGGGTCTGATTCTATCTTTTCCCGCAAGCGCCGGACATGCACCGTTACGGTGCTAGGGTCAATATATTCAACTTCGCCCCATACGCGTTCCAACAGCTGGTCCCGGGTGAAGACCTGGCGCGGGTGCGTGACCAGCAAGTAAAGCATGTCGAATTCTTTGGCTGTCAGGGAGAGCGTTTGCTGCCTGCAAGTTACCGAGCGGGAGAGCGGGTCGATGGTCAGCTCTCCGGAGCTGATGGGTTGCTGTTGATTGGCTGGAATTTGGCTCTGCCCGGTTCGCCGGAGGACAGCCCGAACCCGGCTGACCAACTCTTGCGGGCTGAAGGGCTTGACAACGTAATCATCCGCGCCGAGCTCCAGCCCGGTGATGCGGTCGATCTCATCGCGGCGGGCAGTCAGCATGATGATCGGGACGTTGCTGCGCTCGCGCAGCCAGCGGGTGATGGCGAACCCATCGATTTCTGGCAGCATGAGATCCATAATGATCAAATCGGGGATATGCTGCTCCAGGGCCTGCAGGGCCGCTTCGCCGTCTCTGGCAATCCGCACGCTGAAATCAGCCCGTTCGAGGTAAAGGCTGACCACTTCAGCAATGTTGGGTTCATCTTCAACGACCAGAATTTTTTTAGCACTCATAATCTTTGGGCTCCATCGGGTATCTTTAACCTGCTTCTATATCATACTATCAGTTTCTGGTTTAAAAGCTTAACAGTCTCTTACGCTGGAGGAGAAGTTGTTCATACTTTCGCAAGATTTAGGCTAGCTTTTGGTAAGAAGATTTGGATATCATCAGGCATCAATCGATCAAAGGAGTTGTTCAAATGCATACATTCAAAATATTTCCGGCTGTTCTGGTGCTGACCATGGTTGTTGTCTTGGCGGCCTGTACAGCCAGCCAGCCTGTGGATACCCTGATGTCCGATGCAGATGGGATGTTAAACGAGATGCCATCGGATATGCCTGACAACAAGGCGGAAGCCATGCCGGGTGAAATGATGGAAAATTCCACCTCGAATAATGGGATGGGCGCGGAAAATGCGGCTATGGCGGACAGCGCACAACATACCGGGGAAGAGAGCCAACCCGCCGCTGAGGAGATGGAGAGCGAGGCGGCTGCTGCTCCCACCTGGGTTGACCATGTATTTACAGATGCGGTGACCGGTGAGACTTTCAGCATCAGCGGGTACAAAGGCAAGGTTGTGCTGGTGGAGACCATGGCAATGTGGTGTTCGAACTGCCTGAAACAGCAAAATCAGGTCAAAGAACTTCATTCCTTGCTCGGGGATCGGGAGGATTTTATCGGCATCGGCATCGATGTGGACCCCAATGAAGAGATCAGCATGCTGGCCGCGTATGTGGAAAAATATGGCTTTGACTGGCGCTATAGTGTTGCCCCGCCGGAAGTACTGGCTGGCATCCAAAGCGAACTCGGCGGACAGTTCCTCAACCCGCCATCCACACCGATTGTGCTGTTCGATAAAGACGGTCAGCCGCACCCCTTACCATTCGGCATCAAATCCGCCAATGAGCTGCTCGGCTTTGTTGAACAGTTTTTGAACTAGCGAGAACGTAGAACCCTACTCGCTTTGGTCTCTGCCTGGGTCGCTGGTATCCCAGGCAGAGGAAAAAATTAAACCCNNTGCAAAATAAGTTTGGGCGGTACCTGCTGGGTGTGTTTGTGCTGATGGGCGTGCTGCTGACGATGCTGGTGCTTGGGGGAGTGATCGCCCTGCTTTCGATCTCGGTCGGCCGCGCGCTGTCGGTAGTCATCCCGGTGGCAGACCTGCTGATAATCTTGCTTGGGGTGCTGCTGCTGCTGGACAAGAACCCCTTCAAACGGCTTCCCCAGATCCAGGTACCGGTGCTCAACCACCCCTTTATGAATGCGTTTATCTATGGTGTGCTGTATGGGCCGATCGCTCTGCCGTGTGCCGGGCCCCTGGTGGTCAGCATATTTGCCCTCTCGCTCACCACTACGCAGATGTTGGCCCAGTTAGGTATCTTCTTCTGGTTTGGGATCGGATTTGGTCTCCCCTTACTGCTGCTTTCTTTCCTTTCAGGGGCTGCGGCGCGCTGGATCACACTGCAATTTGCCCGCCGGGCACGGCTGATCAACCTCCTCAGCGGTGTGCTGCTGGTCGGGATCGGGATCTACGACCTGGCTGCCAACTGGGACCTGATCACGGCTTTTTTCTGATCCGGGCGCCTGTGTAAGATGCATGGACAAAATCTCGTCAAAATATTGTCCTTGACACAACATCACTTTATTTTATAATTATAAATAAGATAATTAAGATGTTTATAGTAAAAATTATTTCATTGGAGACATTTATGTCTAATTGCTTGTGTTTAGGGCGGGGTTGACAGCCGCCTGAGCGCATAGAACGAAGTCAAGAGCGTTCACGCCGATAGACCGAGGACGGCTGCAATCCCGCAGAACCACCGAAGAGCCCAGGCTCT
>DNGN01000321.1 GCA_003486225.1 Chloroflexota bacterium | reverse complement strand
GCGGATTCGAATTCCGGTGGGGTCTTCCCAACCGAAATGAAATGGACCGGCTTCGACCTGTTCATTTTTGAGGGCAAAGCGCAACAGCCGGTGTACCTGTGGGTGAACGAAGATTCCGTCGAACTGCGCCCGGCTGGGCACCTTTGGGGCAAGGAGGTCCCAGAGACCACAGACTTGCTGCTGCAAGAGACAGATGCCAAAGCCAAAGTGGCTTGCATCGGCCCGGCTGGCGAACGCCTGGTGAAAGTGGCCGCGATTATGAATGATAAGCACCGGGCTGCCGGGCGATCTGGGGTTGGGGCGGTGATGGGCAGCAAGAATCTCAAAGCGGTGGTGGTGCGCGGTAATAAGGTGCCAGAGTTTGCCGACCCGGTAAACATGAAAGCCCTGAGCATGTCCATCCAGAAAGAGGTGGGCAGTGATATTAAGACCAAAGGCTCTTCCCTGCGTGAATACGGCACGGCATATGTCCCGCAGATCACCAATCAGCTGGGCATCATTCCGACCAGGAATTTCAAGACCGGCCGCTTTGAGGGCGTGGACAAGATCGACGGCCCTTCGCTGAAAGAGCAATTCCTGATCCGGGCCAAACCATGCTACAAGTGCCCGATCTCATGCGGACGCGATACGCGCGTGGATGTGCCCGGCTACGAAGGTGCAGGCGAAGGACCGGAGTATGAGACCCTGGGCGCTATCGGGAGCGCCTGTGGGATTGATAACCTGGCTGCGATTACCAAGGCCAACTATATTTGTAACGAACTGGGCATGGATACCATCTCGGTGGGGGTGACCATCTCCTGTGCCATGGAAATGTATGAAAACGGCCTGATCCCGGAAGCGGAACTCGGCGGGCCGCTCAGGTTTGGCGATGCGGACGCCATGATCGATTTCGTGCGCAAGACTGGCTACCGCGAAGGTTTTGGAGATCTGCTGGCGGAGGGCAGCTACCGGCTGGCCGAACATTACGGGCACCCCGAATACTCGATCACCGCCAAAAAGCTCGAGTTCCCCGGGTACGACCCGCGCGGCGCCCAGGGTATGGGGCTGCTGTATGCCACTTCGAATATCGGTGCTTCGCATATGGCCGGGGATACGGCATATTCTGAGGTGTTTGGCGTCCCGCTCAAGCTGGATCCGGTCTCGATTGAGAACAAAGCCGGGATCGTGAAACGCTTCGAGGATATTTTTACCGTGATCGATGCGGTTGGATTGTGTGTCTTTCTCAGCGTGCGTTATATGCTGGATGCGGACATAGAATTGCTGCCGCATCGCCTGTCCCAGGTCCTGAACTATGCTACCGGCAGCGGCTATGATGTCGAAACCGTGCTGGAAGCCGGGGAGCGGGTCTTTAATTTGGAGCGCCTCTTTTTGCTCAAGGCCGGCTTCACTGGCGCCGATGATACCCTCCCCGACCGCATGCTGAACGAACCGCTGACGGAAGGCCCGGCCAAAGGCCATGTGGTTTACCTGGACCAGATGCTGCCGGAATTTTACCGGCTGCGCGGGTGGGACTCCGACGGCGTTCCAACCCCGGAAAAACTGTCCTCCCTAGGACTTCTATAATCCAATTGGAGTTGTAATATGACCAACAACGTGCCCAACCTCATTACAAGCTTGCCGGGGCCCAATGCCCAGGCTTACCTGAAGAAGAACAAACAGGCTGTATCGCCTTCCCTGCCGCATGCCTACCCGCTGGTGATCAAGGAAGCCCACGGCAGTGTGGTGGAGGACCTTGACGGCAATACCTTTTTAGATTTTGCGGCCGGGATTGCCGTTTGCAGCACCGGCCATTGCCATCCAAAGGTGGTAAAAGCTATTCAGGATCAGGCTGCAAAATTGATCCATATTTGCGGGGCAGATTTTTACGATCCCAATTACATNNTTTCACGGCCGCACCATGGGGGCAATCTCTCTGACTGCCAGCAAACCAATCTACCATCAAGGCTTTGGACCGCTGCTCTCCAATATCACGCATGTGCCCTATGCCTACTGCTACCGCTGTTCCTATAATCTGACCTACCCGGCATGCAACCTGGCATGTGTGGACTACCTCGAGAATTCGTTGTTTGCCCATAAGCTCTCTCCCGAAGAGGTAGCGGCGATCTTTGTGGAGCCGGTTCAGGGAGAGGGCGGTTACATTGTGCCGCCGAATGGCTGGCTGGCGAAACTGCGCGAGCTGTGCGACAAGTACGGCATTTTGCTGGTGGACGATGAAGTGCAGTCTGGCATCGGGCGGACGGGCAAAATGTTTGCCACCGAACACTGGGGGGTGGTGCCGGATATTATCTGTTCGGCCAAATCCCTGGCATCCGGGATGCCGCTTTCGGCGATGATTGCCAAAGAGGAGGTCATGACCTGGCCGCCTGGAGCGCACGGCAGCACCTTTGGCGGCAACCCCGTGGCCACTGCGGCTGCTCAGGCTACGCTGGATATCGTGGAAGAAGAAGGCTTGATGCAGAATGCTGAAAAAATCGGATCGGTGCTGAAAGAAAACCTGAACGGCATTGCTGCCGAGAGCAAAATGATCGGGGATGTGCGCGGCCTGGGGTTAATGATCGGGGTAGAGCTGGTCAAGGATAAGACCACAAAAGTGCGTGCCAAAAAAGAAACCGAAAAGGTGATGGCAGCCTGCTTTGA
The DNA here is from genome assembly GCA_003486225.1 of Chloroflexota bacterium. The sequence continues at coordinate 304 of DNGN01000321.1, read as the reverse complement.
GCGCGGCCTGATGGTACTGCCCTGCGGCCCGAACAGCATCCGGTTTTCCCCGCCGCTCAACATCACCCANNATGAAACTGACCAGTATGAAAGACGCCATCTCCCGCTATGTGCAGGATGGGGCGGTAGTGGCAATCGAAGGATTTACGGCCTTTATCTGTTTTTCTGCCGCTCACGAGATCATCCGGCAGCAGAAGAAGGAATTGACCTTATGCCGCATGACTCCGGACTTGATCTACGACCAGCTGGTGGCAGCCGGCTGCGCCAGCAAACTGGTGTTCAGCTACCTGGGTAACCCCGGGGT
>DNGN01000212.1 GCA_003486225.1 Chloroflexota bacterium | reverse complement strand
GGATTCTTGAACATCGAGCCCATGCTGGCACCAGGCGGTTGGGTTCTTTTGCGAAACGCCAAAAACTCCTCCATTTTCTCCTTGATTGCCGGTAGCTGGCCGTGTGTAAGGCTGAACGATGCGGCTAAAACAACGGCTTCTCCCGGCTGCAGCTTCAATCTGCTGGTGCGGTAATCAAATTTAAGATCTTCTGAAGACCACATTTGCCTTCCCAGAGTATGGTGCAAGACTTCTGCCAAAATGAGGTTTCCGGCAGTATCTCCGTCATGCGCACCCGCATTGCCAACCACAGCCCCCCCCACCGTTCCAGGGATTCCAGCAGCCCATTCCAGGCCAGAAAACCCCTTGCGGCCAGCCTGCCGGGCGATGGCGCCAAAATTGCTCCCCGATTCAGCCCAGACGGAAGGCACAGAGGCATCAAACTGCACCTTGCGGGATTTGTTCAAAATCACCACATCCCGCACCCCCGCATCACTGATCAGCAGGTTCGAGCCGCCGCCGAGGACAATAAAAGGAAGCTCTAACTGCCACAATCCGGCAGCCATTTCAGCCAGCTCGTCCGCAGATTGGGCTGTCAAAAGCACATCGGCACTGCCGCCTACTCTGGCCGAGGTGTACTTTGCCAGCGGCTGATTGAATTCCACCCGGTCTGCAAACCGGGCCTCAAGCTGGTCCATTCGCCTGGAGGAGATCATGAGACGATCTCCTTCTGCTGTAAGCCAGCCAAAACGGCAGCACTGACCTGGGTGGCATCACCTGCTGAAAAAACAATCAGCACATCCCCTTCAGACATCTCATCCAGCAGCTGCCTTGAGACATCCGCGAATTCCTGCAATGCGCGTGCCCGGGGCTTTTCAATCGCATCCGCGATCTGGTCAAGATCAAAGCCTGCGGGTGGGGCTTCTCTGGCTGCATACACGCCTGTCACAATCACCTTGTCAGCCTCTGAAAAAGAACTGCCAAATTGTTCCAGCCAGCCCAATGTGCGAGAATATGTATGCGGCTGCCAAACAGCCCAGATTCGGGCGCCTGGGTACCTTGCCCGGGCCGCCTGCAAAGTGGCCTTAATTTCGGTCGGATGGTGGCCATAATCATCGATGACCCGCACACCAGCCGCCTGCCCGATGATCTCGAAGCGGCGGCCCGATCCAACAAAGGTGGCAAGGGTTTGTGCGGCTGCGTCCAGTTCCAGGTTGAGCAGGTCAGCAGTGACCAGGGCCGCCATGGCATTGCGTACATTATGCTCGCCTGGGACTGCCAAAGTTACAGTGGTGATAAAATCTCTGCCCCGGAAAAAATCAAACTGGTACCCGGATTGTGGTCTTGAAACCAGGTTGCAGGCAAGATAATCTGCTGCCCGGTCTCCAATGCTGTAGGATAGCCAGTGTTTTTCTCTAAATCCGGCATACGCCAGCAGATGAGAAGCACCCGGATCATCCAAACATGCTACTAGGGTGCCATCTGATGTGATGCGGTCGGTATAGCCCTCAAAGGCGGCCATGAAATCCCGTTCGGTGGGGAAGCAATCTGGATGGTCATGCTCGATATTGGTGACCACCGCAATTGTGGGCTTTAAACCCCAGAACATATAATCGTACTCATCTGCCTCAATCACGAACAATTCGCCATCACCTGCAGCCGCATTCACACCCAGGTTTCTTACCTGCCCCCCCACAATGAAGCCTGGCGCTAGTCCAAGCTGGGTCAGCATCCAAACAATCATCGAGGTTGTTGAGGTTTTGCCATGGCTGCCGGCCACCCCAATCGTCATCTGCCCTTCCAAAAGTCGGTCCAGGTAATCCACCCGTCTCAATGCCGGGATTCCGGCAGCCTTTGCCGCGACCACTTCCACATTATCCTCCGGTACAGCCGAAGAACGGACCACCAGATCGGCACCTTGCACATTTTCAGCAGCATGGCCAATGAATACCTGGGCACCAGCCTGCTGGATCTCGGCAGCCAGGCTTGAAGGAGAACGGTCTGAGCCGGATACCTTCTCGCCGCGTTCCAGCAGCACTCTGGCCATTGCCGAGAGGCCTGTACCGCCGATACCGATGAAATGTGTGTGTGGTCTTTTCTCTGCCACAAAAACCTTCCTGCTACTGATGAAACTTAGATATAGACAATCAACACCAGGCCGAAAGCCAGGGCGATCATAAAATAAATTAAGGGCTCATGCATGATTAACTCTGGCGGCATATTCAAAATCCAGTCAGCAGTCCGTTCAGCAATCTTGGTGCCTATTTCAGGCGGCACAAGAACCGGATCAAAATACTCGTACCCCGAGGAATGCAGGAACGACCAGATGGTGCCAATCACCAGCCAGCCATTGGCTCCGCCTGCGATCGCGCCGAGCACCGCATCCCGTACCTTTTCTCTCCTTGCTGCTGCCTGAAAATATTTAATCATGGGGGTTTGGTAACCAAAAAAGGCGAAGAACAAAACGATAAAACTATTCACAAAGAACCGGGTCGTATCCTTGGGGATGTTCAAACCACCACCAGGGATCAAAGTGCAGTCAGCAGGGGAGAGATTGTTGTAGGCGATGAGAGATCGCAGTGGGACATTAAAGCTGCTGGCTACCGATTCGCAGGAATCGCCTTGCTGCACAACATGCGTGGTGAAGGTTGGGGCAATGATTTGCTTGTAAACTGGGACATACTGGTCTAGAACCACGATGATGAAGAGGGCCAGGAGCGCACTAAATAACACCAGGGTCTCTTTGGCCCAGCCGCGCACAGCTCCTATGATTGCCATGAAAGCAACGAAAATAAAAAAGACATATAAAAGTGAGATCATTGCACACCACCTTGGTTAGACGGTTGACCGGAAAGGAACTTCGCCCGAAATGAAGTGTCATTATTTGTAGATTGCTTAACCTGTTTCAAAAGATTTCTCATTTCAGCGATTTCCTGTTACTCAATTCTTACCAGATAAAGCCAATTCCCGCAGGATCTTGGCTACCTTTTCTGCCGCTTGCGGAGCAGCCAGCATCTGCATGGATGAACGCATCTGCGCTCTTTTTTCCGTGTTTGGCTGCATCAAACTGCGTATTACAGGCAGTAATTTTTCATTTAAATCTTCATCCCGGACAATCACAGCCGCACCGCGACTCGAAAGATACTCAGCATTCACTTTCTGATACCGCCATGCATGCGGGTAAGGCACCAAAACCGCAGGGACTCCGAAGGTAGGTAATTCTCCCAAAACCGATGCCCCGGCTCGGGAAACAACCAAATCGGCCACAGAAAATGCGGCGATGATCTCATCGTGCAAAAATGCATACGGCCGGTAATTTTTCGCCAGCCCTGGCGGCAGCGCTTCGGCCGCTGTTTGCACCTCCGGCCAGGTCAACTCACCGGTCAGGTGGATCACCTGCATTTGCGGCAGCAATTCTGGCAGTAAAGCCAGCAAAGCCTGGTTAATCGATCGCGCACCCAGGCTGCCACCCATCACCAATAAGGTCTCTATGGCAGGATCAAGGTCAAAGAATTCAGATGCTTTTTCTCGCGGAATTGGCTGTAAGGTTGGTCGGGTGGGATACCCCACCACCTCCACATCCTTATCCTGCGCAAAATATGCTTTCGACTCCGCTACCGGGACGGCAATTTTATCCGCAAAGCGGGATAAAGTTTTCAGGGCCAGTGCTGGTTCGATATCCGGCAGGCACAACAAGGTGGGCACCTTGCGCCCGGCAAGACCTGTCGGGATGGCAACGTAGCCGCCGGTGAAGAACAGCACGTCCGGTTTGAATTCTTTGACCAGCTTTCGAGCTGCAAAATATCCTCGGGTAAGCTGGAAGAGGCCCCAGATGGCTTTCAGGCCTGTTCCGTGGACCCCAGCCGCAGGGATAGATTTAAATGGCACACCGGCCCGGCTGACCAGGTCGGTTTCCATCCCCCCCACGCTCCCTACCCAGAGAACGGCTTCAGGACTATCGCCGAGAGCTTGTAAAACCGCCAAGGCGGGATTGATCCCGCCGCCGGTCGCTCCGGCGGAAACCATCAGACGCATGCTCGATCCTTTCTTTTGGCCTTTCAGGTATTTTTGAAAGGCGTGANNGGGGCATGCTTAGCAATTTTCATCCCTCTCCAGGTCACCACCATGTAGAGACCAATCAGGAAGGTGGTTCCTACCAGACCAGTTTCTTCTGCCACTACGGCAAAGATGCTGTCGGTTGGCGGTACTGGCAGGCTGATCAATTTGGTCTCAGCATTATCGATGCCAGCCCCAAACACTCCTCCGCGCACGAAGGCCTCGATCGAACGGCGGACATGGAACGAAGCTTGCGTTGGGCTGCGTAAACCTTCATAGTAATCAGCCATGCGGATACGGGCTGTCGGCTGCAGCTGGACAATCGCCCATCCGATCAGCAGCGTGACCGTAAGCAGGATAAAAATCTGTTTCAGGTCCCCGCCAGCCAGAAAGAATAGGATGCCCCCAATCACCACCAGGGTAGCCACCGCACTCACGTCCGGCTGGGCCATAATCAAACCACCTAATAAGCCAATGATCAGCCCCAGGGGAATGATGCCAAAACTGATCTGGTTGATCTGGTGGCGTTTCGCGTACAGCCAGACACACAGGTAAATGATGATCATCAACTTGGCTGCTTCAGAGGGCATCACCGATCCTTCATACAGGGTCCGGGTGGCGTTGAAGCGTACTTCTCGCACGATCAATACACCCAGCAAAGCCAGCACCGTCGCACCCATGCCTACCACTGCCCATTGGCGGTAGTGGTGATAATCGACAAACGAGATCAGGACCGCCCCCACGACCCCCAGGACCATGAACATTAACTGGCGCTCGAACATGCGTGTATGAGAGCCTTCATATTCAAAGTATGAGATCTCCCAACTGGCTGAAAAAACCATCACCAGACCAAACAGGATCAGAAAGATGGTTGCTAAAAGGAGAGGCGTGTCAATTCCTAATTGGATACCGCCGATGCTTCTTTTACGGTTCGGTGTTGTTCGGTTCAATGTCGTCATGGTGTATGCTCCTTGTCAGGCAGGCTAAACACTAGTTCCTTAAATCGCCTGCCGCGCGCCTCATAATCTGAAAATTCATCAAAACTGGTCCCGCCTGGAGCCAGCAACACCACATCCCCAGGACGGGCAAGTTTGGCTGCAGTCTCAACGGCCTGGTCCAGACCTGAACAAATATCAATCGAATAATGCCGGCCATTTTCCTGCGCCGATTGAAGTAAAACAGACTGGATCTTCCCGGCCGCTTCGCCGAAGAGGATCACATGGCCTGCTCGGTCCTGCACCTGGGCGGCGAAAACATCCCATGGAAGGTCTTTATCCCGCCCCCCAGCCAGGACAATCAATGGTTCTGAAAAGGCCTGCATGGCAGTCACCGCCATCCCTGGGCTGGTAGCTTTTGAATCGTTGTACCATTTAGTTCCGCNNTCCGGCGTAATGCCGGCGGCGGCCGCAACGGCGCAGGCAGCCAGCACATTCAATAAGTTATGCGCTCCGCGCAGTTGAATATCTTCAACCGGCATGACCACTTGGTCTCCCAACTCAGTCCGCACCCAGATCTGGTCTTGCCAGACAAACGTACCCGGCAGCCCGAATGGGATTTGATGGCCAAAGGTAAATAATCGGCCTGCTACCTCCTGGGTAAAGGACCAGGCATTGATATCCTCAATACCCAGTACGGCTGTATCTTCCGGCTTTTGGAAGGCCAGGATATTTTTCTTGGCATCCACGTATGCCTGCATTGTGCCATGGCGGTCCAGGTGGTTCGGCGTGATGTTAAGAATTGCAGCCACCTGTGGGGAGATCGTCATCAGATCAAGCTGAAAACTCGAGAACTCAACCACAGCAATATCCTCGGGAGTCATTTCGGCTATCTGAGAGATCAGCGGCAAGCCGATATTGCCTCCCACAAATGCCCTCCGAAACATCCCGCCCTCAGCCGCTTTTCCAGCCATGCGGCCAACCAAGGTTGTCGTGGTAGTCTTTCCAGCGGAACCTGTAATCCCGACCACCAAACACGGGGCAGCCTGCAAAAAGATCTGAGAGTCGTTCGAAAGCGTAATGCCTTCTCGCATAGCCTCATGCACCAGGGGGATATTCAAGGGAACTCCTCCCGAGGGGCAGATCAGTGTCGCACCCTGCAGCAAGCGCATCGGATGGCTGCCCAAGACCCATTCGATGGGCAAACCAGCCAGCTCTTCCTGAGCCGCTTGCAGCTCATCTGCCGGACGAGCATCCGTCAGGACAACATCCGCACCCTGCTCCACCAGGTAGCGAGCCAAAGCCGTTCCCTGCCTAGCAGCCCCAATCACCACCACGCGTTCATTTGCCCAGTTCATATCACCGCCAATGCCACACCGATCAGACCTGCCAAAAGGCTGATCAGCCAGAATCGCTGGACGATCTGGGTTTCACTCCACCCTGAGAGTTCAAAATGCAGGTGGATGGGTGTCATTTTAAAAATACGCTTGCCACCCGTGCGTTTGAAGTAGGTGACCTGGATGACCACACTCAGGATTTCACTCAGCGGGATGATCGCAATCACCAACAGGAGCAGCCATTGACCGGTCATCAGCCCCACAACTGCCAGGGCCGATCCTAAAGCCATCGAACCCGTATCTCCCATGATCAGCTGGGCTGGATGTACGTTAAACCACAAAAAGCCGAACAAGGCTCCCACCAAAGTGAAGCAGAATTGAGCGACATATGTCTG
>DNGN01000186.1 GCA_003486225.1 Chloroflexota bacterium | reverse complement strand
TTCATCCAGCGGATTTTTCGGGTGATGGAAAAGCCCACCAGCCTGTCCATCCTCTCCAATCCCCAGCCCGTATTACAGACACAAGACTGCCAGGGGCTGACCGTGATCAGCGCCAACCTGTGGCATGACTGGCCCAAGTATCGCCGCTCACCAGACCGCCTGGAAGCCTTTGCCCAACTGGTAGAAACCCACCAGGCCGATGTCCTGCTCTTGCAGGAAGTCGCCCGCACCCCCAACATCCAGACAGATGATTGGCTGTCGCAAAGGCTGGGCATGACCTCTGTCTACTCACGCGCCAACGGGCATCTGCATGGCATCGGTTTCGAAGAAGGGTTGGCCATCCTCAGCCGCCATCCACTCAGCCAGCCCGTGCTGCGCCGCCTGAGCCCCGATTCAAGCCGCTTTGTAAACCGCCTTGCCCTTGGCAGCAAAGTGGATACCCCTTGCGGTGACTTTATGGCGTTCTCCGTTCATCTAAGCATCAACGGCAAGCAGAATTCGCGTCAGGTGGAAAATTTGCACTCCTGGGTGGGGGATTTATCGGATAAGTTTCCGGCACTGGTAGGTGGAGACTTCAACGCCGGTGAACGATCGCCCTCCATTCTCAATCTTAAAAACCTTTGGCTGGATACCTTCCGTCACCTCAACCCGCTGGCAGATGGCACTACCCACGAGATCCACTGGCCCTGGGGCAAACCGCTCCGACGCTCACGCCTGGATTATATTTTCCTGAAAGCGGAGCAAACCCAGTGGAAGCTGCTGGAAGCCCTGCACCTGGAAACCCCCGGCGAAAAACATTCAGATCACCGCGCCGTGATGCTGCGGTTTGCCCCAGCCTACATCAAAAGTTAAGCCAGCTTTCCCACAATATTTAGCTTAAAACACAAACTGCCCAGTTGGGGCAGTTTGGATTTCTTTGTAGCAAAACGACCAGGTTTTTGATGTAGAGGCGACGACGAGATTCGAACTCGTGATCAGGGCTTTGCAGGCCCCTGCCTTACCACTTGGCCACGTCGCCATAGCAAGATGGCTGATAAGTATCTATCAGCCACCGGGAAAAAAGAGCGGGCGACGAGATTCGAACTCGTGACCTTCTCCTTGGCAAGGAGGTGTTCTACCAGCTGAACTACGCCCGCATGGTCGGCCTGAATGGCCGATGATGCCGAGAGACAGACTTGAACTGTCGACCCTGCGATTTTCAGTCGCATGCTCTACCAACTGAGCTATCTCGGCGTTCTGTTGTAACGTGCTAATCCTTAATTGCCTGCCAATTCTACTAGGTTTGTATAGGCATGTCAAGTGAAGCACCCAAAGCTTTACGCCTGATGAAGCCAGCCATATGAGCCATTTTTAAAGCCGGGAAAGACCGAAAAAATAATGCAAATCTCACAAAATCCTCATCTTAAACGCTTTCATTTTTGCTCAATCTCCATTACAATCTGCCGCCATGAAAAAGAAAAGTTCGATCCCAAACCCCGATCCCTGGGCTGAAACGCGTCCCTCGCAATCTTATCGCCCTGGGCTTGAAGTTGAAATCGGCCCACCCCGGAAAAAGCGACGGGGTTGGCGGGTTTTTGTTTTCCTCGTGCTGGTGGTTGCCGTCTACCTGTTCTTCCCCAGCCAGGATACCATCCTGATCCTTGGCATTGACCGGGCCTTTGAAAACACAGCCATCGGCCGCAGCGATACCAATATCCTGCTTTCCGTACGCAGCCTGCCTGGCAGCGTCTCAGTGCTTTCCATACCCAGAGACCTGTGGGTCAGCATCCCCAACTATGGCGAGAACCGCATCAACGCAGCCCACTTCTTTGGGGAAGGCGAGCAGAGCGGGAAAGGCCCGCAGTTGGCCGTGACCACCATCGAAGAGAATTTTGGCGTCCAGGTCGACCATTATCTGCGCATCCAGTTGGAGAAGTTCCCTCTGGTTGTGGATGCCATGGGAGGAGTGGAGCTCCAGCTTGAAACCAACATGGCAGGCTACCCGGCTGGCACCCACCTCCTCAACGGAACCCAGGCATTGGCCTTTGTGCGCGACCGCGCCGGGACCGATGATTTCTTCCGCATGATCCAGGGACAGGTATTTCTGTCCTCCTTCATTAAAACCTTGCTGAAACCGACGACCTGGTTCAGAGCACCGCAAATTGTGCTGGCCTTGCTCGAAACCATTGATACCAATATCCCGATTTGGAAGATGCCCAGGCTCGCTGCCGCGATGCTGCATTCCTTCCTCTTTGAGAAAATTGAATTCGTCCTCATCCAGCGTGAGATGGTCACTCCTTGGGTCACATCTGGCGGGGCTCAGGTGCTGCTTCCAGACTGGCCTAGAATCAGACCTGTATTGCAGGAAGCATTCGGACCCTAAAGAAGCGGCTGGCAGTCTTTTTCCCGACTCTAAAGGCCAGCCGGCAGCCCCGCCTGCTGATATAATTTCAGCATGCCCAGAAAACTGCGCTCCTTCCGAGCGAATGCCATTGTGCTCAAACACCAGGATTTCGGGGAAGCCGACCGCATCCTCACCGTGTACACCCGTGAGAAGGGCAAGCTGCGCGTGATCGCCAAGGGCGTGCGCAAAGTGCATTCCAGGAAAGGCGGCCACCTGGAACCCTTCACGCATGTCAGCCTGCAGCTCGCCGAAGGCCGGAACTGGCCGCTGGTCAGCCAGGCAGAGGCCCAGCAAACCTACGATAACCTCAAGAAGGACCTTGAAACCATCGGGTACGCGTCGTATGTGGTGGAACTGGTCGAGCGCTTCACCTTCGAGGAAGAAGAAAACGCCTCGATCTTCAACCTGCTGAAGAACACCCTTACCCGTCTGAACCGGGGAGACCCAGCCCAATTGGCGATCCGCTACTACGAAATCCGCCTGCTGGATCTGCTCGGGTTCCGGCCTGAACTGAACACCTGTGTTGTATCTGGAGAAGAGATCCGGCCGGAGAACCAGTATTTTTCTGCCGCCCTGGGGGGAGTTGTTTCTGCTGCCAGCGGCAAAGACCTGGCCGGGGCGGTTCCCGTCTCTGTGCGGGCCCTGAAATATTTGCGCCATTTCCAGCGCTCCAGCTACCGGGAAGCCACCCGGGCCATGCTAGCCCCGGAAATTCAACAGGAGCTTGAAGTGCTGATGCAGTATTACCTGACCTATCTTTTGGAACGCGGACTCAATACTCCCTCCTTTTTACGTCGCGTGCGCCGGGATGCCAACGATTAGCCTGGTTTTTCTCGTTCTTTTCTTCGACCCCAGATCACATAATACAAGCCGTAAACCATCAGATACCCACTGAAAGAATGCGCATTCCTGTGATAATATTGTTCGTTGTAATTTTGCGCTGGTGAATTTTCCGGCTTGCTGACCGGTATAATTGAGGCAAAACTTTGACACGAAACAAACCTTCCTTGTGGCCGATCCTGTTTCTGGGGATCGTTCTGGCTCTCACCGTCTTACTCCTCACCCCTGCCACCAGCGAGATGATTTTTGGCTTACTGGGGTTGGCCGGCAGTCCATCTGAAGCGGTATCCTATAATGGCTTCGATGCCTTCATCCCTTTCATCCCGGGTTACTTTCCGGAAAATTTTGAGATCACCTTTGCCAATAACGGCTCTCAATCCACTCCGGAAAACAGCACCTATACCGAGACCTATGCCTCGGAAACCCACTTCTTCAAGACCATCCAGAGCCAGGGGCCCGCAGCGCCAGAAGTGCTGCCTGATCCTGGTTTTTCTATCCAAAACCAGCCTGCCAGCCAGACCAACAGCTTTGACCTGGTACAACTAATGGCAGACGACCTCGATTTAAACCAATACAACACCCAGGAAGTTTGGCTGGTAAGTGTCGTGCTGAAAAACATCCACCTCCAGCTAGTGACCAACCTGCCTGAGGAAGAAGCGATCAGGATGGCAGAAGGGTTGATCCCCTCAATATGTACCAGCACACCCACACCGCAATCGCCAGAAAACTGAAACAGAGACATCCAAAAAAAGAAGCAGGCGATGATTTTTATTTCCCCCTGATTTCATATATAATGATGCAATATTTCTGCACGCATTCTGAAAGGACCCTCCATGGCAAAGAAAAAGATCGGTTACGTAGAACTTCATTGGGAATGNNGCGCCCCAACCGGAAGATGTGGAATTTACCCAGGCATCCCGGCAGGAATTAATCCAGAATGAAGAGAAGCTCAAGAAAGCCCAAGCCGGTGCTGATATCCACTGCGCCTACTGCGGAACGCGCAACCCCGCTGGGGCAACTTCTTGCTCGCAATGCAAAGCAGACCTAAGTGAAGGTCGCCAGCGAAAGTCCGGCCGGGTGGTGGGAGCATTCAAGAGCGGTCCAGCCCAAAAAGTGAACTGCCCGCAGTGCGGCGCAGAGAATTTAGAAACAGACAGCCGCTGCAGCCAATGCGGCGGCAGCCTTGCCAGACAAAGCCATCCAACGCCCACGGCTCAAAATGCCACCGTGGGAGACCGCCTGCCGAAAGCCTCACGGAAAATGAACCGGTCTGTGCTGTACATCCTCGGGCTGGTTTTGCTCGTTGGCTGTGCCGCCATTTATTTCATTTTCCTGCGGACCACTGCCACGACTGCCACAGTCACTGATATCAGTTGGGAACGGTCGTATGTCGTAGAAGCGCTGCAGCCGGTCGAATACGAGGATTGGTTTGACCAGATACCAGATGAAGCGGAGATTGTCTCTTGTAGCCCCGAACCACGCGAAGAGGTGGACAACCCTGTGGAAGGCGCGCAGGAGATTTGCGGCACCCCTTACACGGAAGAAACTGGCAGCGGTTATGCCGAAGTGGTGCAGGACTGCCAATACATCGTTTATGATGATTACTGCACCTATACCCTTCTGGAATACGACTTTCTTGACACCATCACGATCAGCGGGGACGACTACTCACCGCAATGGCCCAACCCAGCCCTGAGTGAGGATCAACGCCTGGGAGAAGGGGAAGAGAACTATAAGATTTTCTTTTCCTCAGGAGACGAAACCTATGTTTTCAGCACCACCAATTTCGAGCTCTTCCAGCAAGCCCAGATCGGTACCGAGTGGGAGTTGGAAATCAATTCCCTCGGTGGTGTGCAGTCGATCAGCCCGTAGCTTATCGTTTGTAAAAAAAGGGAGCTGACGCTCCCTTTTTGATTCTATCTGCACCTGGAGATACCCCTGTTCAAAAGGGGAAATGCAGCCAGCCATATTATCGTTTAGCGAAAGGAATTATTAAGGAAAATTCCCTGCCGCGTCTTGTCAGGCATCGCGCATCTTTGGGCTTTAAAACCCGAACGCCCCACTGGGAGCATACATCCAGCAGGGCGTTGAATGGAGGGCCTTCGCGCGCTAAAAAACTATCTAAAAAGCCGGGACCAACTGTCCGTAGAGTTGGTCGCGGATATCCACAACTTGTCTTCTCAAACGGTCGTCTTCTTCCAGTAAATCGGAGACCTTATCGCAAGCGTACATCACGGTCGTGTGGTCTCGCCCGCCCAGCACATCCCCAATCTGGGGCAGGGAAATCTGGGCTTCCTCCCTCAGCAGGTACATGGCAATCTGCCTGGGCAGCGCCACGGAGCGGGAACGGTCGCGGGCCAGGATCTGATCAACCGTGATGCCAAACGCGTCAGCCACCATCCGCACCACTTCTTTGGGTTCCACCTCGCGGCGTTGCGGCAACAAATCGATCAAGGCCGTATTGACCAGTTCTTTGGTCAGCGGTATACCGCGTAAGTCGGCGTGTGCCACGATCCGGTTGAGGGCACCTTCCAATTCGCGGATGTTGGACTGCATACGCTGAGCAATCGTTTCCATGATCTCTCCAGGAACATCCCGTCCCATACGCTCGGCTTTGGAGCGCAGGATCGCCAGGCGTGTCTCAAAATCCGGCGGCTGAATATCGGCAATCAGCCCCCATTCAAAGCGGGATCGCAGCCGTTCTTCCAGCGTGCTCATGGCCTTGGGAGAGCGGTCTGAAGAGATTACAATCTGTTTATCCTGCCCATGCAGGGTATTGAAAGTATGGAAAAATTCTTCCTGGGTGGATTCTTTACCAGCAATAAATTGAATGTCATCAATCAGCAAGACATCTGTCATGCGGTATTTATCCCGAAAGGCCTGNNCCGATGGCATGCAGCAAATGGGTCTTCCCCAAACCAACGCCGCCATACAGGAACAACGGGTTATACGCCCGAGCAGGGCTTTCGGCTACAGCCATGGATGCGGCCTGCGCCAGACGATTGCTGGCCCCCACCACAAAGGACTCAAATGTATAGCGGTGGTTCAGGGTAATGCGGCGCGGTTTTGGGCTGGCCTCTTCTTCCACCTCTTCGACCACCACAGGCTTGGTTTCTGGTTGAGTTCGTTCTTGCCAGACCACAAAGCGAACTTCCACCGAACGGTCCATCAAGCCAACTAACATGCGGCTGATCGTACTGGTAAGGCGGCTTTCCAGCCAATCCCGAGCATAGGCATTTTGAACACCAATAATTAATGAGCCATCCTCATAGGCCACAAAAGTGGCATCGCGCACCCATGTATCATAGGTTGCTTTGGCCATTTCCATCTGCAGCTGCCCTAAAACTGCTTGCCAAGCTCGTTTAGCCTCCATCAAATGCGTCTCCTTACCAAATTTTTTCTGCTATTGGGCAAGTTTAATAAACCCCCTGAGAAACTTCTCCTGAGGGAATAAAAAGATATTATTGATGATAAAATAATGTGGTTGTTTCGAGAACTATCGCCCAAATAAGTTCTGTATCTGCCTTGTATTGTAACAGAGGGGCGATTGGAAGACAATAGCTTAAGGCGCTTCTAACCTAAAAGAATTGAATACTTTAAGGTTTTTAAATGTTAAAGAAATAAGGCGCGGCAAAAGCACTACCGCCACAACTAAACGCTCAAATTTTCTATCACAGATAGGGACATCCCTAATTCATCCACACCCATATATGGGGCGAGAGCCCCTTATTGAAATAATTTTCCAATATATGGGATCACTATCTTAAAATTTTTTAAGATAGTGAATTCACAAGATTCCAGCAATGTTTTTTCCAAAAATGGTATTAACCCTTTACATTCATAAAATCATCTAATCCTTTTCTAAACAATCAGTGCAGCCCTTCTCCCTGGACACTGAGCGTTTTTTAATTAATTTTTTCGTTTATAATCTGCCTGTTCTTAAGGAGACTTTATGCAGGATCTTCACAACACATTAGCCCCCCTTCAGCGCTGGATCTTGGCCATCCGCCCTAAGACCCTGACTGCCGCCATCGCACCGGTTGTGCTGGGCTGGGGCGTGGCCAGCATCACGGGACGTTTTCACTGGGGAGCCGCCCTGGCTGCCCTGCTTACATCCATCATGATCCAGATTGGCACAAACCTGGTCAACGATGTGGTTGATTTTTCCAAAGGGGCTGATACTGAAGCCCGCACCGGCCCGGTGCGCGTCACCCAGACCGGGCTGCTGACCCCGCGCCAGGTTTGGGGAGGCGTCGCGCTCAGCTTCGGTTTGGCTGTCCTTGCCGGCCTCTACCTGACATGGATTGCAGGTTGGCCAGTACTGGTCCTGGGAGCTGTCAGCATAATTTCCGGTATTGCCTACACCGCTGGTCCGTACCCCCTCGCGTACCACGGGTTGGGAGATCTTTTTGTGCTGCTTTTCTTTGGTTTTGCCGCCGTGGCCGGTACGGTGTTTGTCGTGGCCCAGCAGCTCCCTCCCCAGACTTGGCTGGCCGCCACTGCTGCGGGGGCCCTTACCGTGAATATCCTGATTGTGAACAATATTCGAGATATCGAAACCGACCGCCTGGCCGGCCGGAAAAATCTCCCAATTGTCTTCGGACGCAAGGCTGCAGAATGGGAATTTGCTTTGATGCTGGCCTTGGCGTTCGCCATTCCCTTTATCCTGATCTGTAAACAGCTCAGTTCAGCCTGGGTGCTCCTGACCCTGCTCACCTTTCCGCAAGCCCTCAAAATCTGGGGGAGCCTGCGCTCCGGCAAGTCCGGACAGGCACTGAACCCCACTTTGGGTCAGACAGCTCAGCTGTTGCTGTGGTTCTGCCTGCTCTTTACGCTTGGTTTGCTGATTTAGGATTAGTATCCCGGATTGAGGTTGTCATGGCATGCACCAGCAAATCCAATTGAGCCAGCAGATCTTGGGCATGTTCAGGTTGGGACGTCCAAAAATCTCGTTTCAACTGGTCAACCGAGCGAACATCCAGGGAAACTTTACCAAGTACATTCACTCCGGGCGAAAACTTTTGGATCACGTGGCCCTCAACTTCCCCCAGCCCTAGGAGTGCCGCTTCTTTGCCCACAACCTCCCGGATCAGAAATTGGTCTGGGCTCATCTTCCCGCCTTCAAAAACCATCTGGATGACATCTTCCAGGCACAGTACACTTCGGCAGGTGCGCGCATACCTTCTCCCTTGAAATTCAAATTCCCTATCCGCACGATGCGCTTGCCCAACCGCACCGGCCAGCCGGGTCTCTAATTGCCCCTGCACTTCTGTTGCGCCGTATTTTTCTCCAGGCAGCAAAACGTACATCCTGCCAGGTTTGCCGATCTTTCGATATACCTTGACTTCCCCAAGCGAGATCACCTGCTGTGCGAGCAGCTGCAGCAGGGCGGCAGCGAACATATCAGGGGCCTTGCCCTGGCGGCATAATTCAGCCACGCTCGCCGGATACCGCAGGCTGCGTGCAGCCGCACCTTTCCAGGGGATCTTCTCGATCGAACTGATTATGGTTTGATCCAGCGGCAAACCCAACACCGTGGTTTGCTGCCAGGCCTGGCCGCTTTGCGGATTAAAGATCGTTTTACGCCGGCCCAACAACTGGTAAACCGCGAACCCCATCATAAACAACCCGATCAGCATCAAAGGCA
This sequence comes from Chloroflexota bacterium, assembly GCA_003486225.1. Next base: position 2,061 of record DNGN01000186.1, on the reverse strand, counting down.
GCAGGACAAGGGGAATCCAAAACGGCAGCACCCCTCCGATCAAAATCGCCGTCAGGGGGACCAAAGTTATGCCCAGGCCAACCAGCCACATCAAACCCCAATTTGAGGAGGGCAGCCGTGACTCCTCCACCCGGTACGGGCAAAGCTTTTCCTGACCCAGATTTCGTCTAGGGCACTCAAGTTGTTCTGCGCCAAGTTGGCGGCGGCAATTTTCACACTGCAATGGCTGCATCTCTGGCCTCAATCGAACAGGGTGGTGCACACATGTTCCTGAATGAGATTTACCTTTCGGCTTTTCCTTATTTTAATGCCTTCCTGGGGCTGTGCTGGATAAATCTGATGCGGTCTTTATCCCGATAGAAAAACGGCGCAGGCTCACACCTGCACCGTTTCAGTTTTATAAAATCTGGAAATTTTGCTAAAACCCGAGCACCAGATAGCCGGCTTTCCAGGCGAAATACCCCACCGAAAGTATCCAGGTAATAGCTCCCAAGGCCAACACGGCCAGAACGCCTGCACCAACGCCTAAAACCAGCTTGCGGTGGGCATTAAAGCTTTCTTTCAGGGTAGGACCTTTGGAAGAATCTTCCTCATCATCTTCCAGCAGTTCTTTGAAGATCGAATCCGGAACAAAATCATCCTCTTCATCTTCTTCCTCGGGCAAGAGGTAATCAGCAGAAGGCAGCGTGGAAACCAGCTCTGGTTCCGGCTGGCTGAACAGCAATTTCAGCCGCTGCTGAGCTACCCAATGGTTCGGATTGATTTCCAGCACCATCTGGTAACATTGCCGGGCTTCATCAATATCCTCTGCCAGGTCTGCCAAAAGCAGCCACGCTTCAATCGAATTGGGGAAATCATAAAGCGTTTCCTCCAAGATCATGCGCGCATGATCAAAGCTTCCTTTGGCTGCAATCTGGTAAGCCTCAACTACCTTTTCCTGTACATTTTCAGTCATCTCAACCACCTTCAACTCAACAACTTTTTTTATACTATATCACACACATCATGCCGAAGTATGATTAAAATCAGAACAAGGACATGACGAAAACACCCATACTTACCAACACCACTCGATCAATCCTTCTATACTGGTTAAATTGCAACTGCCATGCCAATTTTAGATTGAACAAACCACTACACCAACCACTCCCTCCAAACCCGCACGAATTTATGTGAATTTTGCACAAAACCTGCAAATCAGGGTATTATATTTAAACTTCTTCCAGGGAAATTGTCCTTCACTTATTTGAAAACCTGGCAAGATTCTTGAAACCATTCAATCATTATATACAACCTTTGGGAGGATGAAACAAACATTCTCCTGGTAATGGATGACAATGAGGGTACCCAAGTAGGATGGATACATTACAGACCAGGCTCATTTCTTCATACAATGAGAACAAACTTCCTCAAGAACTGGATCAAATCCAGGCGCTTGCCAATCAATATTTAAAGACAAACCCGAAGAATGCCATCATAATCACCGAAAAGACCATTACCTGGCTTGCTTCCATTCGCACCAATAAAGATGAATACGCGCAAGAATTATCCGATTTTCTCCTCCTGCAAGGTGATGCCTACTGCTCCGTTGGAAACGACCAGCAAGGGCTGGAATCCTATCAGTTATCCCTAAATCTCATCGAAAAGACCAGGCCTCTGGTAGAGATCGCCCGGAGGCTGAACAAGATTGGTGCTGTTCAGGCCCATCAAAAGAACTACTCCAAAGCGCTCCAGATTCTTTTCCGCACGCTGGATATTGCTCAAAAAATCAAGGACAAAAGCTTAGAAGGACAGGTACTCAACCACATTGGGTACATCTATGTCGACCTTTCGGAGCCGATGAAGGGCCTCTCTTACTTGCAGCAAAGTTACGATATCCTGGAAGGGTTTGGATCGGGAGAGGAAATTGGGGTTACGGTAAACAGCCTGTGTGTTGCTTATTCCAAACTTGGTAAATATGAAAAAGCACTTGCCTACGGGCAAAAAGCCGCCGCTTATTTCCAGAACAACGAGGTCTTTCAGATGGCAGCAGACGCCTGGACCAACATCGGGCGTGTGTAT
>DNGN01000190.1 GCA_003486225.1 Chloroflexota bacterium | reverse complement strand
AGCTTGGCGATCTGGATGCTGGCCGTATTGACTCCACCAGACGCACCCACCACCAACACAGTTTCACCCGGGCGGAGGTTCCCCCTGGTGATCAGCGAATGCCAGGCGGTATGGAAAACCAGTCCCGCCGCGGCGGCTTCGTGAGGGTTAAAGTGATCCGGCATTTCCAGCAGGTTTCGCGCCGGCATGACAACATGTTCAGCATAGGTCCCTCCCCTGGTTTCGCCTAACAAACCCCAGTTAACACAGTGATTCTCAAAACCAGCCCGGCAGAAATCGCACGTCCCATCCCCAAGATTGGCGTTGATCACCACCGGGGTGCCTGGCTTCCAATCGGTAACCCCATCACCAACCGCGGCAACCACTCCAGCACCATCTGCACCCATCACAAAAGGATAATCAATCCTAATTCCTGGCCAGCCTTCTCGGACCCAAAGGTCCAGCCGGTTAAGGGCTGCTGCTTTCAGTCGGACCAGCACTTCTCCCGGGCCCGGGGAAGGAGTGGGGAGGTCGCCATAGGTAAGGGCATCCAGATTACCATGTTCAGTAATATAAACTGCTTTCATATTTCCATCCTCATCTTGTGGCCAATTTCTTGATAGGTAAACCCGGCTTTCATTATACCCGATGCGGATTTCCAGAACGGTTTCATTTTATCCAGTCATAGGGAAATTTCCACTGGGCAAAAGGACTAAAATGGGGGCACTCACAAAAGCAGGACGGGAATAGTTTTTGGCTCGGGATACCGGCACAGGTCAATCGGGACGGTTGAATTGATCCCGCATTTTCTCGAAGGAGATCCCGGCAGTCATGTCGAGCGAGAGCGGGGTTACAGAAACTTTTCGTTCTACCAGCGTGACATAGCTATCGGTTCCTGGGGCAAAGTTTTCATAATCGGTACGGGCATAAAAACCCAACTGGTGCGGTTTATCCCAGTCGGTGCGTTCGCCAGGCGTGGCGATGTAATAGCGATCCAGGTCCAACCGGGTCAACTCCCAGGGTGTATCCTTTCCTGCCTCAGCCGGAATCTCCAATTTGAGGAAGCGAGAACCCAGGTCCAGGGTTGGGTCGAGCAAGCGTTTCGCAAAAAAACCAGTGAAGTAGGCAGCACACCTAAAATCAATTTCAGCAGAATGGGTATAGAAATGCTCAATATCGGTTTCCAAAGAGACAGCCAGCGATGGGATGCCAAAAGTGGCTGCTTCGATGGCTGCCCCAACGGTCCCTGAAACGGTAACCGCCAACCCCAGGTTGAGGCCGTAATTGATTCCCGACACCACCAGGTCAGGCATCTGGTCCATAATCTCGAGGATGCTGTGCTGAACCGTCTGGGCGGGAGTGCCACCAACGGCATGTACAGTCCAATCCTGACCGCTGACCCGCATCTGTTTGATTGTGATCCGGCCATCTGAGGTAAGGGGCATGCTCCGGCCCGTGCTGGAGGCCTGCTCGCGCGGGGCGGCAACCCAGACATATCCAATCTCAGAAAGTACTTCAGCCGCGGCCCATAACCCCGGCGATTCGATCCCATCGTCATTGGTCAATAAAATTTGCGGTTTGGATTTCGACATCCTGGCCTTCCTCCGATCATCAAGGCATCGGGTTATTATACTGCCAATCGGTTCCCAACCAGATTTCCACATCCGTATCGCTGTTCATTGCGATGCGCTGGAAAATGCGGTAGGTTCCTACTCCCATCAGTTCGGAAAGATAAGTCAGCGTATAAGGACTGCCGGTATGGTCGATCAAAGAGGTAGTGGTATATCCCTGACCGGCACCCTGGACAGAGATCACATTCGCACCCTGGCTGCGGAGGTAGTCTGCGGTGCGCTGCCCGGTAACACCATCATTGGTGCCATCGTAGATCGTAATGCGGGCCTGCTCGACCTGCATCAGGGTCTGAGAATCACCATCCAAAGCCGGCGAGAAGGAACCGCCAGTAGCAAACACCCGGTCCCGCACCTCGCGGATTTTATCCGGCAACGGGATCAGGATCGAGAGATCGTCAGGGGATTTGCCAAATTGAACCTCGTTCAGGCCGATCACAGCCATCTCAATGTCCTCCTGTTGGATCTGGACAGCAAGCATTGCCAGCTTGAGAGCATCCTCAAAGGGCAGATTGGTGGTGATCTTCTGGGAAAACTTATTGTACAGCTCAGGAGCGTTGGCGATCAGCTTTCCCCAAACCGCCGGGGTCAGCAAGCGGTCGTAGATCCCCATGATCACCTGCTGCTGCCGACGGGAACGGTCGAAATCTCCACCCTCATTGTAGCGGTTTCGGGCGTACGCCAACGCCAAATTACCCGGTAGCGTCACCCGTCCAGGCTCTAATTTAACATCATACACCTGGCCGATAATTTCCAGTTCGATCGGTTCAGTCACATCGACCTTCACCCCATCAATGATATCGATAAATTCGACAAAAGCGCTGAAATCAAGCCGGGCATAATAGTCGATCGGCACTCCAATCACATTTTCAACCGTCTTGACAGCCAGTGCCGGACCTCCGCCAGGATAATCGTACAAATCGCCAAAATAATGAGCTGTATTGATTNNTTTTGGCGACTGGATCAATGGTCAACAAGATCATCGTATCTGTACGGGAATAATCATTCCCGGCTTCCCAGTCCCGGTAATCGATGCCCATCAAGAGCATTGTTACCCGTTTCGTCCCATCCCAAGCTGGTGGAGGCGCTTCAGGCACAATGGGTCGGTTGCCAGACTCCTGAAACTGGTTTCCGCTGCCATCCGGCACCACCAGGTTACCCTGTTCGTCGAATTCGGGTGTAGTGATCTCCACTGCGGGAGATTCTTGTTTGCCCCATTTTTCAAACATCGAATAGATAACCGTGGACAGCACCAACCCAACCCCTAAAAACACCACCATCGTCAGGATGAATATCTGCCGGGAATTCAATTTTTTTCGCTTCGGTTTATGATCTTTGCTCATTTTATTTTAAAAATCCATCAGAACCACACGATCTCAACCACCCGGGTTCGGAGTAACGGTGGGAGTAGGTGTGAATGTGGGAGTATTTCCCGTACCTCCAGGAGTAACGGTGCTTGTCAGAGTCGGCGTATCTGTCGGCCCAGCAGCACTCCCCGTAGGCGTATAGGTTTCAGAGAGAGTTGGTGTGATTGTTGGAGTAGGAGTAACCGAAGGGGTGCCGAGCAAACACTTCTCATAGACGTAGGTGGCAGTGGGATACACATACGCCTGGTCCCATGTTCCCAGAACATGCACCATCCCTTCACTGGACTCGCACCATTTTTCTTCTTTGGCAAGATTTTCGGCCATCTGCAACAGCGATGCCCAATAGCGGTAAAACGATGAGACGCCCGATGCATCTGTGATGCTCGGGGCTGCCGATACCAACTGCCCATAATAGTACGCCGCCTGTTCGGGATACGCTCCCCAAAACGCATTTCCCAGCAGGTACAACCGGGCCCAGTTGCGGTAGTTTTCTGTTTCGCCATCCAGCGGGCCAAATTGTTCTGCCAGCAGGAAATCATAAATCCCCCCCTCCAGATCACCGTTCAAGATTTTTTCAACACCGCGGTTGCGCAGGCACAAAAAGATCAATCCATCTACCTCGACGATCTTATAGTCCGGACTCGTCTTTCGAAGATTTGCCAGGGTATCCAGGGCAACATTCCAGCTTTGCACGCTGATCAGGGAGAGCACAGACGCGTACATCTCCTCTGCCGGACGCAAATCTGGGGTTGGAGACGGGGTAGGGGTTGCCGGTACAGACGTCGGAGTGGCAGTGACATTCATGATCACATTCAAATCAGCGAGGAGATCCTGGGCAGGTTGGTAGTTGGGCTTGACAGACAAGATATATTCCAAGCGTTCAGCTGCCAATTGATAGTTTTCGTTGGTCACATCATCAATCGCCTGGGCAAACTGAGAAGCC
>DNGN01000203.1 GCA_003486225.1 Chloroflexota bacterium | reverse complement strand
GTGCTGGCTATAATTTTGGCCTGCTGCCGGATAGTTTCAGCTTTCATTAAGATCGAAAGCGGTAACTTGAGCTGAAATAACTCCTCAATCTCAACAAATAGAATGGCGGCTGTCAGGGAATCGCCGCCGAGGTCAAAAAATTTGTCCTCAACTCCGATGTCTTTTATTCCAATGGTTTTTTCCCAAACCTGCACAAGTTTGGATTCGATTTCTCCATGAGGTGCTATATATTCATTCGACAAGTCTGGTCGGATTAAATCGGGTTCTGGCAGGTTGAGCCGGTCCAGTTTGCCATTGGGTGTTCGTGGAAAGTCATCCACGTAGACGAAATAGGTAGGCCACATGGTGCTGGGCAGTTTGGATCGAACAAACTCTCTCAGCCGGGATTCAAAATCCTTTTCTGCATGATTAGTTTGAAGATAGGCGACCAGTTTTTTTTCACCGGAGGGGTTGGACCAACCAGCGACAGCAGCGTTACGGACGCCGGGAAATGAAGAGAGGATGTTTTCAATCCCCTCTGGCTCAATTCTGACGCCCCGGATTTTCAGCTGGTGATCGATACGCCCCAGGTGGACAAGCATCCCATTTGGAAGGAATTTTCCCAGATCGCCCATTTTGTACAAGCGTTTTTGGGGGTCGGTCTTGCTGGGTAAGAATTTAGCCCGGGTCAATTCAGGATCATTCAGGTAACCGAGCGCTAAGGCATCCCCTTCAACTACGATCTCACCTGCTTCACCTTCGTCAACCGGGTTGTTGTTTTCATCCCATAGGTGAATGGTGATGTCATCTTGCGGAAAGCCAACTGGCACCAGGTTCCAATCTGGTATCTGATGGTTTTGCAAACGGTGAGATGCAATGGAGTGGGTCTCTGAGCAAGCCAGGCCAAAAGCAAATACACAATTTGGGTGGAGGTGTTTCTGAATCGCTGAAAGATCATTCGGATAGATTTTTTCACCGCCAATGCGAAATAATTCTAAGCTCGGAAAAGAATCGCTTTCGGAGAGCGTATCTAAAAACTGGCGGTAAACCGTGCCGGTAATCTGGAAGTGAGTAATTTTTTCTTTATTAATCCAGTCTTTGATCTCCAGCAATCCGCGGGAGCGAAAATCATAAAAATAGGTGGTCCCTCCAGTGAGCAGGCTGCCCAGTAGTGTGGAGTATGCGCCACCAAAGCTGAACAGGGTTGGCAAACCCGAGCGGCTGTCCGGACCCAATTGATGCGAATTGATCTTGATGGCAATCGATCGTGCGAAAATGCGATGGTTGTACAGCACACCTTTTGGCTCTCCGGTAGATCCAGAAGTGTAAAGGATTTGGAAGAGCTTGTCCGGATCGAGTTGGGGTTTAATATCCGGGACACTGAGTCCCGGATCCAAATGATCGATGACGACAAATGGGATATCTTGGAGCTTGGCAAATCTCTCTGCCAGGTGGGTATGCGCGGCATCGGCAATGATCAGCTTCGCGTCCGTATCTTTTAGAGGGAAGCGTTGACGCTCCTCCGGGAAACTAGGGTCCATAATAAATGAATAGTGTCCGGATTTAATCACACCTAACATGGCGTTGGCCATGCTGGGATTGTGCCCAATCATCAGGCCGACCGCTTTTGGCTGACTACCCAGAATGGTTTGAATGTGTTGAGCCGCCTGGTTGGAAATATTACGGACTTCCGTATAGGTGTACTGGTAGCCTTCGCCTGTTACAGCGATTTTTTCTGGATAGGCGGCAACTGTATCTGAAAAGATTTGCATGAAACCAGTCAGGATTGCCTGATAATTTGTGGACTTGAATTGTGGAGTATCGGGCAGGAGCTCAGGCATTTTGGTTCCAGGGGGTAAGATAATAGCTGAAAATTTTTACCAATCCGCTTAATGCAATCCCAATCAAAGAGATGGTAAAGATACCGACGTATAATTCTTCTGTGCGCATGGTTTGCCAGGCGAACCAGATCATTTCCCCAATCCCGTCATTGGAAAACACCATTTCCATCGCAATGCTGATCATTAGGGAGCGGTTTAATGAGAGTCGGGCACCTGTCATGATAAATGGCAGGCTGCCAGGCAAGATTAGCTGTCGAAAAATCATCCATCGGTTAGCTTTATAATTCCGCAGGACTTCAAAAAGTGTGGGGTTTATCTCCATAACACCGGCCATACTATTTATCAGCATGGGAAAAAAAGCAGAAATGGCAATGACGAAGATCCTGGAGGTTTCTCCAATCCCGAAGATCATCAGAATCAGCGGCAAAATGGTGATCTTCGGAACCGGATGCAAGGCAGCAATAATCGGATCTAAAGCTGTTCTTAGGGTTTTGGACCAGCCCATCGATAGCCCTAGCAAAAGACCAAATAATCCACCAAAAATAAAGCCGGTCAATAAACGCCTGATGGTTGGCTGTAATTGGGCAAGCAGTTCACCGGTCGAGATCTGTTCTACCAATGTCTCACCGATGACAGTCGGTGGGGGGAAAAACAACGGAGAAATAAATCCATTGCGAGAAAGAAACTCCCAGGTAAGGGCAATGGCCAGCACAATGCTGATGGTGGTCCATCGATTTAGCAGCAGGTCTCGCAGTTTGTTAACCATTAAGTTCGACTTGAATTTCCTTTTGAACCTCATTTTTTATTAAATGCCAGATCTCTTTCTTCAGGTCATGGATCATGGGGTGAAAACGGTCACTGAGATTTCGCCTGATCTCGGCTGGAACAAGATATTGTTTGATTATTTTCCCCGGTCGCCCACTCATAATCAGGACTCGGTCGCTCAGCAGAATGGCTTCATCGATGTCATGGGTCACAAAAATGACTGTTTTTCGATAATCGCGCCACAATTTGATCAGCTCTTCCTGTAGCAACATGCGGGTCTGAGAGTCAAGGGCACCAAAAGGTTCATCCATCAGCAGCATGCCTGGATTAGAGACAATTGCCCGGGCAAGTGCAACCCGCTGTTTCATCCCTCCCGAGAGCTGGTAGGGATAAACATGGGTGAAATCTTTCAGCCCGAATTTATTGAGGAAGGCGAGAGCTTTCTCTGTGCGGAGTTGTTTTGATACTCCCTGCATTTTTAGACCAAAGGCCACATTGCTTACAACATCCAGCCAGGGAAATAGACCGTGTTCCTGAAAGACCAGATCTGTTTGCAGGAGATGGGTTGTATTCGAATCATCAAAATCTATATATCCAGAAGTGGGTGGCAGAATCCCGGCGATGATCTTCAGCAGGGTTGATTTACCACATCCACTCGGCCCGACAATACTGATAAACTCTTGTGGGTTTATTTCCAGGTCTAAGCTGTCCAGCGCGAGGATATTTCCGCTCCGGGATGCATAAGATTTGGATAAATCTCGAATCGTCAGGTTCATCTTTTATGGAGCATTTTCTCCCAGCGCCTGGTTGGCATATTCTACGAAGGAGTCATCGAAGAATTCTTCACGTGAGAGGGCGGCATCAATATGCCCTTTCTCAAGCGCCCACTGCTGGAAGCGATCCAGCCCCAGTTCAAAGTTGATCCGGCCATCGGGGTTAATGCTTGGCAAGCAGGAAGATTCAATGACATCAAAGTCCAGCTGAGTGAAATCGTGGAAGAATTGGAGGTTTTGCTCAGTTTTACCTTCGTTATATTGGCGCACACCTTTCAGATAGGCCACCATAAAACGATTACCGGCTTCACGGTTATTTTGCAGGATCGAATTTCCATAGATCAAAACCCCATAGACTGCCTCGGGGATTACCTCTTCGGCGCGGTACCAGATTTGGGCTTCTCCATTTTCAACGATCGAGGAGACGAACGGTTCCACCATGGCTGCGGCGGCAATTGACCCACTTGAAAGTTCAACTCCTACATTCGGTGCGGGTATATTTACTAGATTGGTGTCGTCTATACTGAGACCATATGGCCCTAATACCGCGTCAAAAAAGAATGCGGTTGGACCAGTGGCGGTTGAACGTACCAGCTGACCTGCCAGGTCGCTAGGATCGGAGATTTTCCCACTTTCCAAGGCATCATTGGGGATCAAAATTGCTGAGTATGTACAGCCGTCGGGATCAAAACTGCCGCGCTCGGCAACCACCCGGATATTCTGGTCTCGCACAATGGCATTGATTATCCCGGTTGTGAGTGCCGCGGCACTCACATCTACTTGACCTGAGGCAAGCAGCGGGACGACTTGCTCAGAATTTTCTAACGTGATAAATTCAATTTCCAGGTTTTGTTCGGCGAAATAACCCTCCTCATGGGCAATATAAATAGGCGTGACGGACAGATAATTAGAAATGTGCACCTTGAGGTGGATGGGTTCTTCTGATTCTGTCGGAAGGGTTTCGGTGCTTCCGCAGGATACCAGCAGTATACTGATTGCTAAAACAAGCACAGCTAAATACTTGAAATTGGACATATTTCCTCCGGTATTGAATGCTGATGAATTTTAACATAGACTGCGGATAATGCCTGAACGATTTCTCAGATTTCGTGCGGGTAGAGGCAGTCAATTTGGGGGCCAGTTTATTTATCAAACAGTCGGTTCAATGGTGGGATGATGAGATTGGCAACCCAACGCTGCAGCGCTGAGAGTTCCTTCTGCCACTGATCATCATGGGTAAGCCCGTGGAAGGTCTTCTGTGCCAGGACAGCCTGGTTTCCAGCCCGGACATGGTATACCGTTTCATTGACAGCCGAGATGTAATTATCTGGCAATTGGATGTCCAAAGAATGCGCAATGTGCGGCAGATACAGTTCAGGCGCAAGACAGAGTTTGGCGTAGGAGACCTTGAGATATTTCTGCCTGGTCAAACGCAGGAACAAACTGGTGGAGAAATTTACTGCCGCCCACTGCAATACCCAGCGCAAGAAGCCTTTTTTGTGCCGCTTTCGATACGAATTGAGATACCCTCTCCCGTCGCGCACCAGGAAAATGGGGGTGATCGCTAAGTTCGGGTTGGATCGGAGCGCTATGTATCTGGGTAAGCTTTTGGAGGTATCCAGAAGAAATTCCACGGTTGGTTTTATGTCTGTAGCAACCTTAAGGATTTCTCTGAATAGCTGCTCATCGCCAGAAGTATCGATTGTTTGTGATGCAAAAATAAGCCTGGCAAACATCTGCAGATGGCCCCTAATCCCTGGTGCATAATAGACTTCAGGTTCGGCAGCGAGAGCTGAGACTTGGCTCCAAAAAGGGCACTCCAATATCCCGGCCCCACACATGCAGGTGTTTTGAGCTTGACCCCACCGGGCAGATTTGTCGATTGCATGCTGGTTGTAGAGTTTGAGCTCACCCAGGTTAAAAACCTCAGGTGCGGCGCCCAGAATCAGGCTGAGGACCGTGCTGCCGCTGTGTCCGCCGCCAAGAATGTATAAGATTTTTATCTGGTTATCGTTCATCTGCNNTACAATTTATCCTGGTCATCGTACAGAAAAAAACGGTGAGAGTGGTTGAATACCTTTGGTTATAAAAATTATTCCACCCAAAAAATACGAATTTATTGATTTACACCAGATATGGCAGTTCCGAGAATTGCTGATGACCCTGGCGATGCGGGATATCAAACTGCGATACCGGCAAACCCTTCTGGGCGTGGTTTGGGTGATCATTCAACCGCTGTTTACCTCAGCTGTATTTGCCCTGATTTTTGGCCGCCTGGGCAACATGCCTTCCGGGGATGTGCCCTACGAGGTGCTTACATTTATTGCCATCCTGCCCTGGAACCTGGTATCCCAATCGATTCAACGGGCCAGCGGCAGCCTGGTACGTGATATGCGGATGGTTACCAGGGTGTTCTTCCCCAGGGTGATTATTCCGGTGTCGAGCACGATCTCGGCCCTGCTCGATTTTGTCGTATCATTCGGTGTTTTGTGTATCGTGTTGCTGATCTACCAGATCCCATTCACTGGGCGGATTGTGGTCTTACCACTGCTGTTGATAATGGTCTGGCTGATCTCGATCAGTGTTGGGATCTTGATCTCAGCTTTTAATGTCTATTACCGGGATTTTCAATACGCGGTTTCTTTTCTGCTCCAGGCGTGGATGTACATTTCCCCGATCGCGTATTCCTTGAGCATCATTCCCCAGGAATGGAGGTTGATGTACGCACTGAATCCGATGGTTGGGGTTGTCGAGAGCTTTCGCTGGGTGTTTATCCGCTCTATGTCTTTCCCGGTGACCGAGTTCAGCCTGACCATTGGATTTTTGCTCCTGGGATTCCCGGTTAGCGTGCTGGTATTTCAGAGAATTGAAAAGTATTTTGCGGATGTAATTTGATGGGCACTACTGTAATCAAGATCAAATCATTAGGGAAATCATACTCGATAGCGCCTGCCAATATCGGCAGAAAGTGGCGTAAACGGCGTGTCCTGACGGAAGACCTGAGCCGCTTCATCTCTGGCAAAAATCCTCAAAACGACCTTTTTACTTTCTGGGCGCTTAGGGACATCTCCTTTGAGGTGCAAAAAGGCGAGGTTTTGGGGATTATGGGTCCCAATGGGGCAGGTAAAACCACCCTGTTGAAAATCCTTTCCAAGATTACGTACCCCACCCACGGAGAGGCGGAAATTTGGGGGCGTACCGGTGCCTTGCTCGAGGTGGGGACGGGTTTTCATTCTGAACTGACCGGGCGTGAAAATATATATCTCAGTGGATCCATCATGGGAATGTCCAGGCAGGAGATTGATCGCAAATATGATGAGATTGTCGAATTCTCCGGTGTGGAGGAATTTTTGGATGTGCCTGTGAAGCGGTTTTCATCTGGCATGGAGATGCGTTTGGCATTTTCAGTTGCAGCTCATCTGGAGGCTGAAATTCTCTTTATTGATGAAGTCTTGGCGGTTGGTGATGCGGCCTTCAGGCAAAAATGCATCAATAAAATGGAATCGATTACCACCCAGGAAGGCCGGACCATTCTTTTTGTCAGCCACCAGTTGAACGCCATCCAGGAACTCTGCAATAAGGCTATTGTGCTTGAGAAAGGCCGTCTGGTCTCCCCGCCAACTTCGGTCCCAAAGGCAGTTGAAATCTATCACAAAATTATGGCTGAAAATGTCGGGCATTCCCTGGCAGAACGATTGGACCGGCAGGGATTTGGCAGCCTGAAGATGGTCGATTTCTCTTTCCATGACCCGGGCGGAAAACCGCTAAATCATTTGGAAGCCGGCAAGCCGGTCGAACTTCGGATCCACTATCAGCAACTGGATGATTCAATCCAAGAGATTGCAGCCGAAATAGAACTCACTCAACCAGATGGTCATTTGCTGGTCGCTTTGGAAAGCGGTATGCGTCCCATTGGTTCTGGCGGTGATTTTCGGTATCTTTCGTGTCTGATCGAATCCTTACCCATAACGCCTGGGGTGGTCCAGGTCAACCTGAAATTAGATGGAGATGGAGTCGTGCAAGATAAGCTGACCCATGCGGCATACCTGATTATTCATTCGGGAGACCAGGCCACAGAGCAAACCTCTGGGGCGATGCCGATCGTGAAAATTGATCATGAGTGGAAGGATTGGTGAGGAAAAGCCCGTGAAAACCTCTCTCCCAAACCAAACCTTGCCCAAAAGATACCATTTGGCTGCATATTTGATTGTCCTGTTGGCATTGCTGGTTCCCCGGTTGTTCCAGCTTGACCATTTTGTGGCGGTTGATGAGATCAACTGGCTGCACCGCTCTGCCAATTTTTACAGCAGTTTTATGAGGGGGGATTATTCAGGCACTTTTGTCAACCGAACCCCAGGCGTGATCACCAGTTGGATTGGGGCGGCAGCTTTTCGCATCCAGATGCCTTATTATGGGATCTCCAATGAGGCTCAGCGTTCCAGCTACTATATGTTTGAACTGGTGCTGAGAGAGCAGGGCGTCCACCCGATGGACATCTTGCAGGTTGCACGCCTGCTAATGGTTTTGTTTTTATCGGCAGTGTTATTACTGAGCTTTTATTATTCTGTCCGCTTATTTGGCTTATGGCCTTCCCTGGTCAGTTTCCTCCTGCTTGCCTCTGATCCCTTCCTTTCTGCCCTATCCCGAATGAACCACCTGGATGCTCCGCAGGCATTTCTGATGGGCCTGTCTTTGCTTTCGTTCACCAGTTTTTTTCTGATAGAAAAGCGCTATCGTGATCTTGTCATATCAGGTGCGGCGGG
>DNGN01000129.1 GCA_003486225.1 Chloroflexota bacterium | reverse complement strand
TTACAAAACCAAGGGGGAAGTGCCCGAGGAGGATTACACCATCCCGATCGGTGTGGCCGAGATCAAACGCCGGGGCCGTGACATCACGGTGGTTGCCAATAATATTATGGTCATCAAGACCCTCAAGGTGGCAGAGAAGCTTTCCAGGGAGGGCATTGAAGTCGAGGTCATCGAGGGCAGCAGGGTTCGCGGATCGATGACCTCGACTTCAATGCCCTCCCTGGAAAGCTTCTCTGCCACCTTGAGGGTCTTGATGACCATAATATTATTGGCAACCACCGTGATGTCACGGCCCCGGCGTTTGATCTCGGCCACACCGATCGGGATGGTGTAATCCTCCTCGGGCACTTCCCCCTTGGTTTTGTAAAGGATCTTGTGCTCCACAAAACAAACCGGGTTGGGGTCACGGATCGCCGCCAGCATCAAGCCCTTGGCATCGTATGGGGTGGAGGGATTGATGACGATCAAACCGGGGAAGTGCATCAGCACACTTTCCAGGGATTGCGAGTGTTGGGATGCCGCGTCGGACCCGGAGCCACCCGGCATGCGAATGACCATGGGCACGGAGAGGCGCCCGCCGAACATAAAACGCATCTTTGCGGCCTGGTTGGCGATCTGATCCAGGGCTAACAAAATGAAATCCATGAACATGATCTCGGCGATCGGGCGCATGCCGATCAGTGCAGCACCGACCGCGGCTCCCGTGAGCCCCAATTCAGTGATCGGAGTATCCAGGATCCGTTCCGGACCAAATTTTTCCAGCATGCCATAGGAGACTTGAAAAGCACCACCATATTCTCCAATATCCTCTCCAATCAGGAACACCCTTTCGTCGCGTTCCATTTCTTGGGTCATGGCTTCTCGAACAGCTTCTAAATATGTGATCTCTCTCATGGTGCGTACACCCCTTCCTCAAGCGTAGCGACATCCGGTTCCGGACTGGATTCCGCGAAAACCCGCGCCGCTTCGATATCCGCATAGCCCTGGGCTTGGATCTTTTCTACTTCTTCTTCTGTGACCAGTTTATTACTGATGCAGTAGCTTCTAAAGATTTCGATGGGATCTTTTGCCTTCCAGGCTTCAATCTCTTCCTGGGTGCGGTAGCGGTTGCGGTCACTTTTGGAATGCCCGCGCCAACGGTAAGTATCATTAACCACCAGCGAAGGTCCATTGCCAGCCCGGGCGTGGTTAACCGCTTCTTGCACAGCCTGGCGTACGGCCAGCAGGTCATTGCCATTGGTAGAAACACCCGGCATCCCGTACAGTTCACCTCGCTGAGCAATCTGCTGGCTGGAGGTCCAATCGGATGCCGCAAACGACATGGCATACTGGTTATTCTCACATATGAATACCACCGGCACCTTGAACAGTACGGCCAGGATCATGGATTCATGGAAAGCGCCGGTGGATGCAGCACCATCTCCAAAGAAAGCCAGCAGCACCTGGTTCTTCTTTTGAGCTTTGAGGCCAATCCCGACACCAACCGCCATCGGGATACCTCCGCCGACCACCCCATTGGCACCCAGGTTTCCGCCTTCAACATCGGCGATGTGCATCGACCCGCCCCTGCCGCGGCAGTAACCATTCTCTTTGCCATAGAACTCAGCCATCATCAGATTGATATCCGCCCCTTTGGCAATGGTCAACCCGTGGCCGCGATGGTGTCCAATGATGTAATCATCCGCTTCCAGGGTGCCGATAGAACCAACCGCTGAGGCCTCCATCCCGATTGAAAGATGCATGGTGCCGTGAATTTTCCCGGCCATATAACTTTTTTCAGCCTGTTCTTCAAAAGCTCTGATCTGGTACATCTGAAGCAGAAAATGCTCTGCCTGTTTTTTTGTTATAGACATTAACACTTACCTCCTGTAAGATTTCTACCAATACCAACAAGTATTTTAATCAAATAATTAAAGGATTTTGTTTCCATTTTCCTCAAATATTCTAAACGAATAGTTCATACGACATGGCCAGAATGAGTCATTTTTCTAAGGCCAATATTGATTAATCACCTTTCTAAAATTCCGAGCTGCCTCGGCTGGATGCGCGGCCTCGTAAATGGCGCGCCCGATGATAAAAACTGAAATATCCAAACCCCGGAAAAAGGAGATGGTATCCAGCTCCAGCCCACCGGCCACAGAGATTTGGAAGCCCATCCCGATTAGTGTCTTAATGGTCGCCAAATCCTGGTCTGACCACGAGCGGGAAGCGTTACCCTCGTCCCAGCCGCGGTGATAGACCATGCGCTCCACTCCCAGCTGGCGCCACTCCTGGGCGCGAGCAAGGATATCCCGGATCCCAGTAAGTTCAATGAACATCTCTTTGCCCGGCCGTGCATTGGCTTCTGCCAATGCCAAACGGACCGTATCCAAGGGGGCGGCTCCTAAAACCGTCATCCAATCCGCCCCGGCGTCAAAAGCCATCTTGGCCTCACCGCCGCCGACATCCGGGGTTTTTACATCAGCCAGGATGAGCTTATCCGGGCACAATTCCCGCACAGTCCTCACAGACAGCATGCCGCTGGCTTTTGTCAGGGGCGTGCCGATCTCGATGACATCTACTTGCTCGTGTACCTGCTGGGTCATGGCCAGTGCAGGAGCCAGACTGAAGTAATCTAAAGCCAATTGGATCAATGGGGATTTGTTCAATTTATCTCTTCTCCTTCGAATGCTTTGTTCAAAGAATCTTCATAGATATGCCAGCCTGCTGCCATCCTGTCTCTGATGAAGATGTTGGCCTCCGACACAATCTCGAACGCATTGTCGAAATCTTCTGTCCATAGTTCAAGCACCACCGGTGCTTGGAACCCCATGCCAGCCAGCTTTGCGAAAGCCTGATCAAAAGGCACCTGCCCTTCACCAGGTGTCACATAGCGCAGTTGGCCGCGTAATGTATCTTTGACATGCAGGGCTGCAATATGTCCTTTTGCAGTTTCTAATTCCGCGCACAATCCTTTCCCGGCATAGATCAGATTGCCAAGATCCGCATAGGCTTGGAACCAGGGTGAGTTAAAATAGTCCACATACGTCATGACCTTGGTAAGCGAATCGATACGCAGATCCCAGTTTTCCAGGGCCAGCATCAGCCCGGCAGCGCTGGCTTGTTCGAATCCTTTTTCCAGGCCCTGTAAGAACCAGTCCTTAGTTTGAGCATCGCTGTCTTCATAGTACACATCTGCCCCGGAAAGCAATAACACCCTCAAATTCAAAGCCAGGCAAAAGTCAATCGCCTTATCCAGGATGTCGGCTGCCTTCTGTCGGGTATCAGCCGATCGGCTGCCTAATGGAAAGCGGCGGTGGGCACTCAGGCTGAGCGATTGAATGAACAAACCAGAGGAGTCCATAGCATCGCTGAGTCTTTTATAATCCTGCTTTTTCCAATCCAAACGCGCCAGCCGGTGATCTGTCTCGTCGATGGACATTTCCAGGAATTCGTACCCTGCTTTTTTGGCATGGTTGAGACGCTCCTGCCAAGTCAGGTTGATTGGCAAAGCTTTCTCGTATAGCCCGATCGGTATGGCTGCTAGATTTGATTTCCAGGTCTTCTTCATCTCGCAATTTCACAAATGTGATTACTAAAATCACATTTGTGACAACTATAAAACATTAAAGTTGGTTTGTCAATGGACGCTGTTATAGCCCGAAATCCCTCGATCATCAATCGGATCAGGCTTATGCCAGCACGTTTTTTCTGCATCAAACGGCAGCTTCTATAAAGGATATCGGCCGTGTGTTTGCACAGCCCGGCACATGGCGGCAAGGTTCTCCGGAGGCACATCCGGCTGAACATTATGCACCGGCCCAAGGATCAAACCGCCGCCTGGCCCTAAAGCCTTTATGATACCCTGCACCTCAGCCTCAACCTCAGCCGGGCTGCCAAATGGCAGCAAATGCTGAGCATCAACCGCCCCATGAAATACCAGGCTGGCACCAAAATCACGCTTCAACCCCACCACCCCCATCCCCGTACAGCTGGTCTGGATCGGATCAAGCACCTGGATACCATCTTGGATCAGGTCAGGGATAAACCCCCGGATAGCACCATCTGAGTGCAGCATCAGCTTCACGTGGCCAGCCTCATGGCGTTCCAAAGACCTGCGGGCGGCCTGCCAGCGCCGCCGCAAGATTGGGCGCAGCACTTCCTGCCAGACCTGTGGCGAAAACATTGGGCGGTCCTGCATCCCCAGGTCTTCCCCACTGGCCTTGAAGATGCTCAGGTAAGGCCCAGTCTCACGGATACCGAGCTCGTCGAGCGTAATTTGAATATCGGCAATCCGGTTCATCAAAGCGCGTGCAAAATCAGGGTACAGCACCAGGTCCATCAACCAATCCTGGTAGCCGCGCAGGAAAGCCGCCTGTTCCATGATCGTGCCGCCAAAACGCCCGATCAGAGCCAGATCAGTAGAATTGTATGAATTCTGAGCAGACTGGGCCAGGTTGATAATGCGGCCGGGATCAGCCGGATCTGGCCAGGGGTATGCGTCTAAATCGATCTCTTGCGGGTGCAGCCCTTCGAACGGCGAATGCGTGACCTCCAGTAAAAAAGCGCCGCCCCCCAGTTCTACCCGCTTTCGGCCAACACCCCACTCATCAAAGACCGTACCGTCCGGAAGTGAGGGCGGGGCAATATTTCTCTGAGGCCCGCTCAGTTTGATCGAAATGGTGTCAAAGCCCAGAGCCTGCAGCAGATCGATCCCCGGCTCAACCTCACCAAAACGGTTGGGGCGCATCCGGGAATCCTGTGGCAGACCCAGATACTCCCGCAGGCGCGTATAGGGGACCTCGGTGATGGTCATGCTCAAAGGCACCCGGTCTGGCTCCTGATGGTTCAGGGCCGCCTCCACCCGCTTGCGGGATGTCCAGCCTGTTTTCATCCGGCACACCTCCAGACCATCTGCCTGAGAATCTAATCGCTAAGATAAAAAGTTACGAATCGGTCTCTTTGGTATGGGGCTCAGCCTGTTTACGGCTCTCAGCTTCCGCCCTCACAGCGCGCTCCCGCTCCCGCATGCGGCGCGAGCTGGGCGTCAGGCGTTTGATGGGCTCACCCTTCAGCAGTTTGAAGGCCTTTTCAACGATTTCTTTATCATCAAAGAAGGTCTGAAGATTTTCAACGGTCATCCGCTTGGGCAGCAGACCGCCTACCTTGGCGATAAAGGGGTAAGGAGCCGCGCTGACAGCCTTCTCCCAGGGGACCGGGAAATGGTCGCGCACTTGTTTATTGGTAGATTTGCGGTCAAGTTCCTCGTCCAGATGAATGGTCTTGGCAACCTCAATGATCAGAAAACGGTAGACCCGCACCAGGTTGTTCCATGCCAGCAGCATGAACAGTCCATAGGCGAAGATGACCGAATTGATCGTACAGGCATTCGCTTCATAAAAATACAGGATCTGACGACCAACCTCACCCAGCATCATCTCAATGAACGATCGGATCATAGAATGGTTTCTCCTCAAAAAGAATAATGGCACTTATCCGGCAAGAACTCTATTTCACCCTATTTTACAACAAAAGGGGTATGCGCTTTTATTGCGCACACCCCTCTAGCTTACTTCAAATCAAAAATACTGATTCTAGTCTGCACCAGCGGGGCCACCAGCAGCGGCTTCCCAGGCAGCAGTATTCTTCTTGTAGAAGAACCAGAAGACTGCCATCACCACTGCAAACAGCACCACACCGAGCCATCCCAGACCACCACCGAGGACCATGAAGGCCCACGGGATCCAGATGAAGCCGTCACCCACGCTGGAGATTTGGGCAGCACCTTCGGGCATGGCGAAGCCAGCGCCAGCAGCAGCTTCGGTCATGGCCGGGGCCATGGCGTTGCCAAGGTAGAAGCCGACGATGATGATCAGTGTACCGATGATCACCATGCGAACGATATTGCCTTTGGTCACCGGGCCGGTCAGAGCGATCACGAAGGGGAAGATCGCCAGGTCAGCGAAGAGCAGCATGCGGTTGCCGGGCAGGATCGCCGAAAGCAGGATGGCGATCGGAACCAACAGCAGGGAGGCCGAGATCACAGCCGGGTGGCCGTCGAGGATGGCGGAGTCCAGACCAATGTAGATCTCACGGCCAGAGGCACGCTTCTGCATGAATTCGCGGGCAGCTTCCGAGATCGGAATCAAGCCTTCCATCAGGATGGAGACCATGCGGGGCAGCAAGACCATCACGGCAGCCAGCTGCACACCCAAGGTCAACACTTTACCGGTGGTCGCTAATCCAGCGCCGGCAAATTCGCCAAAGTAGGCGATCAGGCCAAGCACAACACCAATGATCAACCCCATCACCATCGGATCCCCGAAGGTCGGGCCGAAGGAGCGTTCGATCGCTTCTGAGTCTGCATCCAGGTCCTTAAGGCCAGGAATTTTGTCCAGGAGCAGGTTGACCGGGATGGCCAGCGCCACATAGGCGGTGGAAGTGCCGTGGGGAATGGAGATGCCGGGTAGGCTGTAGAAATCCTGCACTGCAGGGGCTGTCC
>DNGN01000195.1 GCA_003486225.1 Chloroflexota bacterium | reverse complement strand
CTGGAGATCCTGGCCTGGATTGTCGTGCTGCAGCATTTATTTCCCGGCACGCCCCTGCTGTATGGTAGTGTGTCCAGCGTCCTGGACATGCGCAGTGGAATCCTGCCTTTAGGTGCACCGGAGCGCGGCATGATCAACAGCGGTGCGGCGATCATGGGCGCATTTTATGGCATCCCCTCAATGTGTGGTGGTTTGTCCACCGACGCCAAGGACCTGGACATTCAATCCGGTTATGAGAAAGCCCTCACCGCCTTCCCGCTGCTAATGGAAGATGCCAGCATTATTTACGGTGTTGGCGCAGTAGATGCCGGATCCGCCATCTCATACACCCAGATGGTGATGGACAATGAAATGATTGGTGGTTTGCGCAGAATGACCCAAGGGATTGCCCTCCACGATCTTGAAGAGGAGATCGCCCTGATTGAAAGCAATATCCCACGCGGAAATTTTTTGAAGGATAAACATACCCGCAGTCATTATAAGCAGCATTGGAAGCCGCAGATCTTAAATCGGGAACCGTTCGAAACCTGGGACACTCACCGGCGGGATATAAAAAGCATCAGCCAAACCAAAGCCCGGGAGCTGCTGGCCTCACATCAACCAATGCCGCTACCAGCTGACGCAGAAAGTGAAATCGAAAGGATTCTTCGCAGACATATTAAAACTCCCTTAATCATCTGAGTAGGTAGGAATTTGGATCAAAAGTGTATACAGTAACCGAACAAAAAGTGCTGGGATTGGTAGAAAATAGCCAAGAAGAACTTATCAGGCTTCTTCAGGAATTGATCGCGTTTAAGACTGTTACACCAAAAGATGGAGAACGCGCTGCGGGTGGGGAGTTTGTCGGATACCAAAATTTCATCAGGCGGATGCTGGTAAATCTAAAAGCCGATCAGATTGATCTCTGGGAGGTGGATGCATCAGCTCTGGAAATATTCCCCGGATGTGGTGTCAGCCCGGACCGAGATCTAAGCAATATGCCAGTTCTGGTAGGAAACTTCAAAGGATCAGGCGGGGGTAAATCTTTAATTTTAAATGGCCATTACGATGTCGTCCCCGAAGGCAACCTTGATCACTGGCAGCACCCGCCATTTGACGGACAAATAATGGATGGCAAGCTCTACGGCCGCGGTGCCTGCGATATGAAGGGCGGGATTGCCGCCACCTTAATCGCCCTACAGTCCATCCTGCAAGCTGGTGTTAAGCTGAAAGGCGATCTGCTGTTTCAGTCTGTGATGGATGAGGAAATCTCCTGTATGGGAACGCTGGCCTGCTGCCAGCGAGGCTACACTGCAGATGCGGCTTTCATCCCGGAACCAACCAATATGCAGGTGCTAGTCGCCATGCGCGGCAGCATTTATGGAAAAGTGGATGTGCGCGGCAGGGGTGGACACACCGAAATGGAGCAACCCGACTGGAAAGATGGGGGAGCAGTCAACGCCATTGAGAAATCCATCCAAGTTCTACAGGCTATGGCTGGGCTTTCGCAGAATTGGCGCAACAGCCCCAGCCAGCAGCATCCATTGCTCTCCCCAAACACACTGGTTCCAACCCACATTACAGGTGGAGGGGAATGGGAGGTGACAATTCCAGATCTGGTAACGATATATTTTGGCGCAATGTTCTTGCCGGGCACAGAAAATATCCAACAGGAAATTAAGCAGTTTGTGACTCAGGCATTGGATCACGATGACTGGCTGCAGCACCATCCTCCTGAATTCTCTTTCAACCCTACATGGCATTATGGGGCAGAGGTTGATACAGCAGAACCCATTGTCCAACTGGGGCTGCAGGTCGTTGAAGCGCTGGGCTACCAGCCTAAAACGTGTGGTTTTGGCTCGCTGACGGATGCGATCCACCTGATCAATTTTTCCAACACCCCCACCATATCCATCGGCCCGGATTCTCAGCCCGCCCATATGATCGATGAATATGTTGAGATCCAGAAGCTGATCGACCTTTCCAAGATGATCGCTTTACTGGTGATGCGGTGGTGCGAGATCGCATAAAGAAAGCCACAAGTAGTTTAACCTTAAGGCCCACCCATGTAAATTGACTTGGCCTTGAAAATTTGGTCCTCAATGGGCCGCCAACATTTGGAGGAAAATATATGCAGAAGAATGAATTATTTGAAAAACTTGCCAATGCCGTTATTGATGGCGAACCGGAAGATGCTGTGGCTTTGGCTCAACAAGCCCTGGCATCCGGTCTGGATCCTTTGGAATGTATCACAGAAGGATTAACAGTTGGTATCCGTAAAGTGGGAGAGCTATTTTCCACAGGGGAGTACTTCTTACCCGAACTGATCATTGGAGCCGAGGCGATGAAGCAGGCCTTGGCTGTTCTGGAACCAGCCTTATTGGGGGACAGGAAACGCGAGGTGGTCGCCACCGTTGTNNGGTGCCGATGGCTATGCAGAGGATGCAATTTCTGCGGTTAATCTCGCAATGAGACTAGCAGATGCTCCAGCATGATATGGAGATTTTTTTCAACTAATTTAAAGGAGGAACAAATGAGAACCAAAAAAGGAGTTAAGTGGATCGCGATCATGCTCTTGGTGATAGCTTTCCTGCTGGTTGCGACCGGATGCGGTGGAGGTGAAGATACCGCCAACTCGGGCAATACTGGCAATATGGGAGACAGCGGTGATACGGGGGATGAAACCAGTTCGATCACCATCCTGATCCCCGAAGACCCGGCAGGCTTTAANNCTGGATAATGGCGGCGTGGAATTCAATGAAGATGAATGGACCATGAATGTCACCTGGCAGATCCGCGACGATGTCTATTGGGCAGATGGGGAACAATTGACCGTCGATGACATCATCTTCACCTGGAATGTGGCAACTGACCCTGAAACTGGCACCTGGACAGACGGATTGGACTATACCGATTCGATTGAGAAGATTGATGACTTCACCTTTAAGGTTTACTACAATTCAGTCTATACAGCCTACCAAACCCAATTCGGTGGAGAAAACTTCTTTATCTATCCAGAGCACTATTGTGATGCAACGCAGGGATTCTACGAATGGGACTGCGACCAGGAACCTCTGAGCAGCGGCCCCTACATTCTGGAAGAATGGGCAACCAACGATCACCTGACCTTTGTGCGCAATGAAAATTATTACGAAGCCGGCAAACCCGCCATCGACCAGATCATTGTCCGAATCGTTCCCGAACAATCTGTCCGCCGCACCCTGATGTTAGGTGGAGATGCCGATCACCACATGTGGCCTAGCGATGCGATTATGGATGAGTATGCTGCATCCGATACAGTTAAGGTGTTGGTCTCACCAACCCAGAGATGGGTCATGCGCTTATTCATGAACCAAGCCGCTTATGGCACTACTGATCCGGTTGAAACCCCACACCCATGGCTGTCTGATGTGGAAGTACGCCGTGCCATCCGGATGGCCATCGATGTGGACACGATCATCAACGATATTTTCCTTGGGCATGGCGAACCAGTCTGGACCGAGTTCTTCCGCCCGCCTTACATCTGCGATATCCCGCGACCGGAATACAACCCAACCGCCGCCGGCGAAATGCTGACAGCCGCAGGCTGGGTGGATGAGGATGGCGACGGCGTGCGCGAGTGCCATGAATGCCTGAATGCCGACGAGGGTACGCTGATGGAAGGAGAATTCACTATCTACTCCGAATATGGGCCCGAGCTGGAACTGGCTCAGCAATTCATCGCAGAGAATCTTAAAGACATCGGCATCTCACTGGATCTTTTCTCGGTTGAAGGTGCGGTCCTTTGGGATACCGAAGGCGGCCCCGAGCTTGAAGGCCGTTTCGACATCAATATGTGGGACGATGGCTACCCAGGGTTAGATCCGACTGACAATGGAATGTGGTACTACTATCACAGCGATGCGGCAGATCCGGAGAGCGGTGGCTGGAACATCAACCGCTGGTCCAATGAAGATTTTGATGTTTGGTATGATGAGCTCTTCTACCTGGATGAAGAATACCGCCAGGAAGTTTTCTGCGAAATGGCTCAAATCCTCGATGATGAAGTGCCGCAGATTTTGCTCTTTACCACCTTGGAAGTGCATGGCGTTTCCAACCGATTGCAGAATGTACAGCCGTCCGTCAACGACCCCGTAACCTGGAACGTGGCAGATTGGACGCTTGAAGAATAGCGCAAACTAACTAGTCAACTGCAGGGTGGGTGCTGATCACCCACCCTGCAATCTTCCTCGACACCTTAGGATTGTACATGGGTAAATATGTAATTAGACGCTTACTGCAATCCATTCCGATTATGTTAATTCTGAGTGTATTGTTGTTCCTTGTGGTCAATGCAACCCCTGGTGGGCCAATGGCCGGGCATGGACGAAGGGGGCGTGGAGCGGTTGAACGTCAGGAAAGGCTCGAACGGCAGTTCGGCCTGGATCAACCTTTGTTAAAGCAGTATCTCTACTGGTTGATTGGCAACGATTGGGCTAAGGTGGATGAGGATGGCGACGGTGTGCCGGAAAGCTACGGCGTCCGCAAGGGTATATTGAGAGGCGATTTTGGTATTTCGATCCGCAGCCGAAAACCCGTATTGGAAGAGATTGGGGACCGCCTCCCCAATACCATTTACCTGATGTCCGTCACGCTGCTGGTGGTCGCGATTGTGGCCATCCCTATTGGCATCATCTCAGCAGTCAAACAATATTCGGCGTTTGACATCACCGCCACTACCCTATCGTTTATGGGGCAGGCTATACCCGAGTTCTGGCTCGGACTGATCCTGATCCTTGTATTTTACTCCTGGCTGGATAACCCGTTCACCGGCCAACCGCTTTTCCCGGCTGGTGGAATGGCAACCATCGGCATGGAGTTCAACTTGCTCGACAGGTTAAAACATTTATTTCTGCCAGTTTTAATGGGGATGGTCGGCTGGGTTGCCTGGTATTCCCGCTTCTTGCGCTCCAGCATGCTGGAAGTGATCCACAAAGATTATATCCGCACCGCCAGGGCAAAAGGACAGATCGAACGTAAAGTTTTATACAGGCATGCGCTTAAAAATGCACTTATCCCGTTGGTAACCATTTTTGCACTTGATTTTCCGTATATGTTTGCAGGTTCCTTGTATGTGGAATTGTTGTTTTCCTGGCCTGGTATGGGACGCCTTTTCTACGACTCAGCTACCTTCCGCGATTATCCTGTCATGTTAGCAATCGTGATCATCAGTTCTGGGATCATCATCATCAGTAATCTGCTGGCGGATATTGCTTATGGGCTGTTAGACCCACGTGTTCGCTTTGAGTAGGCTGCAATGAAAGAAGACAAATTGATGAACGACATACCAAACACTGACGAGACGCTAAGCAGTTCAAAGCGAGGTCATGAAACGATGTGGACAATGGTTTGGCGGCGTTTCCGCCGCCATCCTGGTGCATTGGTGGGAGCTATTGTCCTGACACTGCTGGTCCTGAGCACTCTCCTGGTGCCGTTATCCCCGTATGATCCAGAAGTTTCAGACCTGGCCAGCAAATTACAACCGCCCTCCTGGGAACATCCATTCGGGACCGACTCTTTAGGCAGAGATATGCTGACACGCGTGCTGTATGGCGGCAGGATATCTTTGTTTGTCGGGCTGATGGTCGTTGTAATCACCTTGGTGATTGGGGTCCCGGTTGGAGCCATTGCAGGTTATTTTGGAGGTTGGATCGATAATTTCCTCATGCGGGTTATCGATGCCATGTTGGCCTTACCTTCCCTGTTGATCCTGATCCTCTTAGGTGCCATCCTGCGGGAAATAGAAGTCCCGTTTATTGAAAAAAACAATGTCTTATCGATCGCCATGGTGATCGGCTTGCTGAGTTGGATGACCGTCGCCCGCCTGGTGCGGGCAATATTCCTCACGCTGCGGGAGTTGGAATATATTCAGGCGGCCCGCGCCCTGGGAGCCTCAAACATACGCATCATGCTGTCTGAGATCTTACCAAATGGGCTTGGTCCAATCATCGTTGAATCAACCCTGGAGATTGGATGGGCAATCATGGAGGAATCTGGCCTTTCATTCCTCGGTTTTGGTATCCGCCCCCCCACCCCAAGTTGGGGCAATCTGCTCAGCAATGCTCAGGAACACCTTACTCAGCATCCCTGGCTGGCGATCTTTCCAGGCGTGATGATCTTCCTGACGATCATTTCCGTTAATTACATCGGTGACGGCATGCGGGACGCCCTGGATCCCTATAAAGTGCTGGATCAAGTTGAAGAATAAAAAATTGGAGAAAATTTGATGAATGTAGCACGCCAACAAGTAGCCCCGATCGTAACGCGCCATAAGTTACAGTTTCTAACCGATAATGAATTGAAGCAAATGCAGGCAGGCACATTGCATCTATTGGAAAATGTAGGTGTGAAGTTCCCTTCTGAAAAAGCCATGCGCGTGTTCAAAGAACATGGAGCTGATGTGGATTTTTCAAGCGGTATTGTGAAGCTGCCATCAGATTTGGTACTCAAAGCCATGGCAAGCGTCCCGCGTTACTTTCAGCTTGGGGCAAGGGATCCATCCCTGGGCTTTTCCTTACAAAAAGACCATACCTTCTTCTGCCCAGATGGCTGCGGTGTTGAAGTAGTGGATTTCAGCACTGGTGAGTTGAGACCTTCCACCAAGGCAGATGTGGGCAGAATGGCCCGGGTAGCAGACTATCTATCCTCAATGTCTTTTTATTGGCCCCCGGTCAGTGCGCAGGACCATGGTGAAACCTCAACCCTGCACGAGCTGGAAATTTCCTGGAACAATACCAAAAAGCATGTCCAGTCGGTGACCCTGATGGGTGAGCGGGCAGTCAACTATGCCCTGGAAATGGCCACTGTGATCATGGGCAGCCGGGAAGCCTTGAGAGCAAACCCGAACTTCTCTGCCATTATCTGCACCATCTCTCCGCTGGTACAGGACAAAGAAGCAATCGAAGGAGCCATGCTTTTAGCCGAAGCTGGAGTCCCGGTCACTTTTCTGGCAATGCCCACGTTGGGCACGACAGCCCCGGCTACCTTGGCTGGTTCCTTTCTGGTAGCTGATGCTGAGATCATCAGCGCCACCGTTCTGCTCCAGTTGGTGGCACCGGGCGCGCCGGTCAGCCATTCGGTGATGCATGGCTGGGCAGATCCCCGCACAGGCAATTATGTTTCCTATCCGTTGGATGCCCGCGCCCGCTATGCGGCGGTCAATATTGCCCACCATTGGAATATGCCCTCCTTTGGTGGAGCCTACGGCACCGAAAGCCATAACCCCGGGACCTGGCAGTCTGCTGCAGAGGTAGCCCTGGACCCTGTGATGGTTTCGCTGGCCGGTGCAGAATGGGTCACTGGCCTGGGTCTGAACCGCAGTTACACCCTGCTGCATGCAGAAGCCATCATCCTGGATGATGATCTCTACCACCGGGCCAGGTATGCCCTGGCTGATATGCAGGTCGACTCCGAAAGTATGGCATTGGATGTAATTGAGAATGTTGGTCCTGGAGATCATTTCCTGGCTGAAAAACACACCCGCAAATTTATGCGCCAATCATGGGTACCTGGACTGAATAACCAGCTGGATAGCGAAGGCAAATACCGCGACCCGGTTGAAGTTGCCCGAGAAAAGATTGCCTGGATCCTGGAGAATTACCAGGTGGAACCCCTACCAGACGATCAGCAGCAGGAACTGAAAAAAATTCTTGCCGCGGCAGATAAAGAAATTAAAGGCTGATACTCACTCTGGAGGATATGTGCTTAGCTTGCAACCCGCATTAAACCAAGAGGAAGTAAAACGGATCCATTCCAAAAGTTTGGATATCCTTGAAACGGTTGGCGTAGATTATAAAACACCGCGGGCCTTAGAAATTTTGGAAGCCCACGGATGTCAGGTGAACTACCAGAATAATTGGGCGCAAATCCCGCCGGACCTGGTCGATTGGGCAATCCGGCAAGTTCCCAAATCAGTTACCCTGTACGCCAGAGATCCACGACATGACGTGCAACTGGATGGGACACGTTCCCATCATACGACCGACAGCCAGGGCACCCAAGTGCTTGATTGGGAAACCGGGCAACTGCACGATTCAAGCGCAGAAGACCTGGATAAAATGCTGCTGCTGGCAGATGCACTGGATAAAGCTGAAATAGTCAACGTGACCATCTCTGCCAGCGATATCCCGGCCCATCTCAGAACAGTCTATCACTTCTCGCGGGCTTTTTCTCTCACCAGCAAACATGTACGCACAGGTGTGCTGAATGCCAACCAAGTCCCCTTCCTGGTTGAATTGGTCAAAACTGTGACCGGCAGCCAGGATTTCAAACCGATCTTCTCAGTGGTGGACTGCACCATTTCTCCCTTAATGCATGATGGACCAATGACTGAAGCCTGCATCGAACTCGCCAAGCTAGGAGTACCAATTATGGTGTACCCCATGCCGCTGGCCGGTGGGACNNCCAATCCGGGCTGCCCGTTGATCTATGGCACTGGCGCTTCGCAGCTGGATATGCACACCGGGCG
The DNA here is from genome assembly GCA_003486225.1 of Chloroflexota bacterium. The sequence goes on along the minus strand of DNGN01000195.1, from coordinate 4,461 downwards.
GTACGGCGGGAGTGCAGATGGTTATGGAGTTGGACCAGCAATGATCAACCTGGCCAAATTTTATGGCGTGCCTGCCAATCTGTGGGGCACATCTACAAAATCCAAAGCGCTAGACCTGCAATATGGTTACGAAGCAATGGCCAGCACCATGCTGGGCACATTGGCTGGAGCAGATGAAATCTACAGCCTGGGCTTACTGGGAGAAGCCCAGATCCTCTTGTTGGAAAAAATGGTCATGGACAATCATCTGATCGGTATCATCGATCAAATGCTTGGACCCATTCGCCTTGAGGATGAGTTCTTACAGGCAGACCTCATAAAAGAAGTTGGCATCGGTGGCGAATTTCTGACCCGGCGTGAGACCCTGAAGCAGACCCGCGCAACCTATATCCCACGCTGGCCTCCCCACAACACCAACCTGCTGGATAGTATCCATCGAGAAACCAATGAACTCTTATCCACCCATACACCTCTAGCGCTGCCCGAGGGTGCGGAGCAAAAGCTGCAGGTAATACTTGATCAGGCTGACCACACCCTGCAAATTGAGGAAATGATATGAAATCTTTCACACCTGATATTGTTCCTATCCCGACTAAGTTCCGGCAGAATCTGTTATCCCAGGACCAGGTTCAGAAATTGAAAGCCGGCACCCTCCATATCCTTGAGACCATAGGTGTACATTTCCCTTCCGAGCGAGCACTGGCGATCTTCTCAGATCACGGTGCGGTTGTGGATCACGAGCATAAGATAGTCCGCATTCCCCCAGACCTGGTCGAAAAAGCCATGGCCACGGCACCGCGCGCTTTCACACTCGGTGGGCGCGAGGAGCGCTTTGACCTGTTTCTGGACGGCCAAAACAGCTATCTATGTACAGATGGTTGCGGTGTGCATGTGGTAGATGTGGAGACTCGGGAAATGCGAGCATCCAGGAAAGAAGATGTAGCTCGCATGGCCCGGGTGAGCGATGCACTGCCCATGATCAGCTTTTTCTGGCCTTTGGTCAGTGCACAGGACCATGGACGCACTGCCCCCTTGCATGAATGCCATGCCGGACTGACCAATACCCTTAAACATGTGAGGGGTGGTACCACTGTCTTTCCGGAACTGGCCGGAGCGATCGTGGAAATGGCTACCGTGGTGCGCGGCAGTGTGGCAGAACGCCGCAAGCGCCCACCGATTTGCGCCAATATCTGCACCATCGCACCTTTGGCTCATGATCAACATGGCATTGAAACTGCCCTGGTCTATGCGGAAGCCGGGATTCCCACCAGCTTTATGGCCATGACCACCATGGGGTCTACCGCACCGGCAACCCCGCTGGGAGCACTTCTGACCGGGGATGCTGAAGTGGTCAGTGCGATGGTCTTAATGCAGCTCGCTTTCCCCGGGGCACCAGTCTTCCATTCCGTGATCGTTTCCCTGATGAATCCCCGCACCGGTGGGTATATCGGTGAACTGCCGCTGCCGGTATCCTGGCTGGCAACGCAAATGGCGCATGATGCCTGGCATGTGCCCAGTCTGGGAGGTGGCTCTACGGCCAGCGATTCGCCAATCAATGGCTGGATGTCTGGTTTTGACGGCGGGCGCGGCGGAATGCATATCCCACTGGCTGGAGGCGAAATCACCGGGTTTTTGGGCTTGCTTGATTCAGCCATGATCCTCACCCCGGAGAAAATCATTTTGGATTACGAAGTATGTGAGAGCATCTATGAATCTTTCTTTGGTTTTGAGTTTGCCGAAGAGGATATGGCATTAGAGCAGATCGCCGAGGTGGGCCCGAAATCCCATTTCCTGATGCAAAAGCACACCCGCACCCACATGCGCGATTTTCGCTATTCGCCAATCTTAAGACAAAAAGGCACTGCCGGTGTGGACCGAGACCCGCTGGAAGTCGCTTACCAGGAATTCTGCCAGTTGGACAAGACTCACCAGCCAGAACCGCTGCCAGACGACGTGCTCGTTGAGCTGGATGCGATCCTGGCTGCAGCAGACAAGCAAGCTGAAAGGCTGGGAGGCTAAGACGTGGTTTCGGAAAGTCTGATTCAAAACCAATGTCAGAAATCCACTCAAGACAATTTAGAACAACCAAGCTTAGGATGAATTCAACAAAATATGGAAACAAATTTAAGCGTTCTCTCTCAACAAGAAAAAATCAAAGTGCATGAAACCTCCCTGGAGATTCTGGAAACCATAGGAGTTCGCGTGGAATCGGATCAGGCGCGCGATTATTTTTCCCAGGCAGGTGCTTTGGTAGATGAATCCACAAAACTGGTCAAGTTGCCGCGCAGCTTGGTTGAAGCATGTTTACGCAGTGCACCGAAAGAGTTTGTCCTGGGGGCACGCCGACCTGGCTCGGACCTTCATCTCAACGGCAAAGATTGCTGGTTAATGGCCGATGGGGAAGCCTCGACCATCTGGGAATACGAGACCAAAACCCGGCGGGCGACCAATTTCCAGGACTGGTTGCAAGTCACCCGCCTGTTGGATATGATCGATGAAGTCCAGGTGTACTGGTGCATGGTGGAAGGTGGTCTGGGAAAAGAAAACTACGCCGATCATCTGCGGTACTGGCGGCACCTGTTCGGGAATTTTTCCAAACACATCCAGGACCCGATCAATCACAAAGATTACGCCCCATGGTTGTTAGAAGTTTTGCAAATCGTTTTCGGCAGTAAAGAGGAAATAAAACAAAAGCACCCGGTCTCCTTCCTGATCTGCCCTCAATCCCCTCTGATCATTGACGAGCAATATACTGATGCCCTGCTGGCCCTGGCTGGATGGAGGATTCCAGTGGCCATCATGCCCATGCCGCTGATGGGTGGCACGGCTCCAGGCACCATGATTTCAACAGTGGTTACGGGGAATTCAGAAGTGCTATCTATGCTGTGCCTCCTGCAGATAGTCGATCCCGGTTGGCCGGTCATTTATGCTCCGGTTCTGGCTGCCATGAATCCGCGCACCGGACTTTACAGTGGCGGAGCGATCGATAATGCCTTGCTGAATACCGCCGCAATTGAGATGGGTCGCTTCTACCAACTCCCTGTGGAAGGCTCAGGTGGAGGAACAGACCATTTCGTCCCCAGACTTCAGGCAGAATACGAACGAGCCATGACGGCCATGATGCCAATCCTGGCATGGCCTGACCTGCTTGTCGGCTGCGGATTATTAGGTGGATCGATGGTACTGAGCATGGAACAGCTGCTTATCGATGCAGAGATTTTTCGCATGAGCAAGCACGCAGCTTTGGGCATCGATACATCTGAAGATAAATGGCTAATGGATGCGATCCATGAGGTAGGCCCGGGCGGGCATTTCCTTGGCAGACATTCAACCCTGAAAGCCATACGCAACGGGGAATGGTTCCACCCCAGTATCGGACATCACGGCACCTTCGAATCTTGGGAAATGCATGACCGCCCCAGCTTGCTGGATGAAGCGCACAACAAGGTAAAACAATTGTTGGCAAGCCATCGCCCACTGCCGCTACCGGATGAAGTAGATCGAGAATTGGACCGCCTGCAGAAGCATGCTCAGTTTGAAACTTAAGCCAGTTTGCGTAAAATGAGTAAAGCACACCTGAGACTCCAGGACAAGAGGATGATTAATGATTGAGGAAAAAATTTCAGAGCCAAAGAATAATGACAACCTGGTGGTTGCCAAAGACCTGGTCAAATACTTTCCAATCTATGGGGGAGTTTTCAAACGAGTAGTTAACTGGGTCAAGGCAGTGGATGGAGTCACTTTTTCCATCAAGCGGGGAGAAACCCTGGGGTTGGTCGGTGAATCGGGGTGCGGTAAAACAACCGTAGGTCGTGCGCTGGTACGCCTGCTGGAACTTACGAGCGGCAGTGTGGAGTTTGAGGGTGTTAATATTCATGCCGTTAACCGCAAGGAATTAAAAAACGTGCGCCGAAAACTCCAGATCATCTTTCAAGATCCTTATGCCTCCCTGAACCCCCGCATACCGATCGGTGATTCGATCATGGCCGGGCTGAAGATCCATAGGATTGGCTCGTCTGCCGAACAGGTTGAGTTCATGGAGGATACCCTCAAGAAGGTAGGCATGGAACCGTATCACGCCCGCCGCTTCCCGCACGAATTTTCTGGTGGGCAGCGCCAAAGGATCGGGATCGCCAGGTCTTTAGTCATGCGGCCAGAGTTCATCGTTTGTGATGAACCCGTCTCTGCACTGGATGTCTCGATCCAGGCACAGGTCTTAAACCTGCTCGCCGATCTACAGCAAGAATNNTCTGACCGGGTGGCAGTGATGTACCTGGGCAAAATCGTTGAACTGGCCTCCCGCATGGATTTATATTTGAACCCGATGCACTACTACACCCAGGCCCTGATGTCCGCTATTCCGATCGCCGACCCGACAAAAAAACGCGACCGGATCATCATCGAAGGTGAAGTGCCAACAGCCATCGACCCGCCTTCCGGATGCCGCTTCCACCCGCGCTG
>DNGN01000329.1 GCA_003486225.1 Chloroflexota bacterium | reverse complement strand
TCCTTGAAAGGGATTATAAATTTTGATAGATAATGAAGCATCACACTTATTTAACACGATTTTTAGATTAAAGTCACGTTTAATTTGCAAATAATTAATAAAAAAAGTCACAGCTTTTTCCTATTCTGTGACTTTTGGCTCGCTCAATTTTAATCAGCGGCTAGATAACACCATCCTGGCGCAGCTGCTGAATGCTTTCGGCATCATATCCCAGCAGCGAATTCAGGATCTCGTCGGTGTGCTGGCCGAGCAGCGGCGGCGGATAGCGTACTTCGATGGGGGCGGTAGGGATTTTCAGCGGGGAGGCCACCAGGGGCACCTTGCCGCCCGCCGGGTGCTCCACTTCCAGCAGNNCGCTCGTCTTCCATCCACTCGGTTTTGCCGACTGCTTCACTAAACTTGTTCCACTGGCGGTCGTTGCCCGCAGCAAAGGCAAAATACTGATCTTTTGCCTTGAAGGACTGGTAGGGCACAATATTGGGGTGCCCGTTGCCAAAGCGCCCGGGCAGTTCACCCGATACCAGGTAGTTGCTGGCCACATACGACATCATGGCCACCTGGGAATCGATCAGCGACATATCGATGCGCTGGCCGAGCCCGGTGCGCTCCCTGCCGTACAGCGCGGCCAGGATGGCACTGACGGTGAACATGCCGGTAGCCAGATCGGCGATGGCAATCCCGACCCGGATTGGTTCTCCATCTTCCGGGCCAGTCACGCTCATCAGTCCGCCCATGGCCTGCACCATGAAATCGTAGCCCGGCCGGTCGGCGTAGGGGCCGGTATAGCCGTAGCCGGTGATGGTGGCGTAGATCAATCCGGGGCGGATTTGCTGCATGGTCTCGTAATCCAGCCCGAAATTCTCCAGCGTGCCGGTGCGGAAATTATCCACCAGGATATCGGCCTTGGCGATCAGAGATTTTAAGATCTCGATAGCGGCATCCGATTTAAGATTCAGCGTTATGCTGCGTTTGTTGCGGTTGGCCGACAGGAAATACGCCGATTCACCGGACTCGGTAAAGGGCGGTCCCCACTGGCGGGTGTCATCTCCCTGGCCGGGCATTTCTACTTTGATCACTTCTGCGCCCAGGTCGCCGAGCATTTGGGTGCAGTATGGGCCTGCCAGGATGCGGGTCAGGTCCACGACGACGATATCTTTGAGCAGCGGTTCGGTCTGTGATTGGTTCATGGTGTGGTTTTCCTCTTTATGTTTTTTCTTCCAGCACTTGGGCTGCTGGATCAGGCTTTTTTCATTTTGGCTAAAATAGCCATCAGGTCCTCTTTGCCGCCAGCTGGCGGACGCCAATCGACCTGCACAGCTTCAAAGCCCTGTGACTTGATGCTGTCGTAAAAAGATTCCAGCCCGACATTGATGGCTGCAAACTTGTCCCGGAACTGGTTCAGGTCCAGGGGCTTGCCTTNNCTGGATTTCTTGAATGGCGGGCACCAGTTCGCTGGTCGGGTCAGGGTGTGCGCCTTCGCCCAGGACGATATCCAGCAGGATGATGCCGGTCTGCGGGTCGCGGGCTTCCTGCCACATGCGCCGGATGCGCAAGTCGTTGTCCATCATCGGGTGCAGCCGTCCCTGGGTGAACTCGTCTTCCCCCAGATCCAGGATCACATGCCCCTGGCTGTGCATGCTGTCGGGCAGTTTTTGATCGGGGGTGATCGGGATGTTGGAATACATCGGTGAGAGAAAAGCATGTAAAGCTTGCAGTGCTTCGTATGCCAGGGTGCCGCCTGAGAACAAGCCGCGCAGATGTCCTGTCAGTGGGGCGGCTGGCTGGGCGGTCTCTTTACCCAGCAGGGAAACTGCCAGCTTGGCGGCGTTCTGCAGGCTGGTAGCGAAATGAATATCCCCAACCCGGTCAACAGAAACCGGATACCCGATGAAATTCACCACCACATGTTTGCCTGTCGAACTGGCTGCGCTGAGCAGCTTGCTGGCTACGGAAGAACTTGGGGGTTTAGAGACCAAAACGATCACCTCAGTTTGGGTATCTCTGCCAAGCAGTTCTAGACCCTGCAGGGCGGTGATGCCCCCCACAGCAGCCTTCAGGTCTCGACCCCCGGTGCCGATTGCCTGGGAAACCCCGCCTCCCAGATTATGCACAGCGCTGGTAATGGCTTGCAGTCCCGTGCCGGATGCGCCTACCAGCCCGATCTTGCCGCGGCTGACGTGATTGGCGAATCCCAACCCGACGCCGTTAATGATGGCCGTACCGCAGTCGGGGCCCATCACCAACAAACCCAGGCGGTTGGCCTTTTGCTTTAGCTTCACTTCATCTTCTACGGAAACATTGTCGCTATATAAAAACACATGTTTGCCGAGGTCGAGGGCTTCTTCTGCCACACCAGCAGCATACCGCCCGGGAACAGACACCAGCATCCAGTCTGCTTCCGGCAAATTCTTGGCCGCTGAGTCTAAGCTGCGCGGCCGGAAATCTGCTGAGGTGGAGGATCTGCGAGATTTCAGCAATTCATCCACTTTGCCGATGGCGGACAGCGCAGCCTGAGCGGTGTCCGCTTTNNCCGGCAGCTGTTAATACCTCTCGATTGGCCTGGGTGGCCATGACGACTCCGGCGTCTTCGACCTCTTCAAGCTGTACCAAAGAGCGCTGCAGCTGCATCAAGACTACCGAGTCGTAATATGCCCCTTGCCTGATTTCATGTCTTGTGACTGTCATGAATTAAAACCTCCTAAATAACTTTGTTTGCCAAATCTTTGCTGGAATTCCTGTCCCCAGAGCAGCAGTTTTTCGTCCTGCCACCAACCGGCAATCAGTTGGGTGCCTAAGGGCAGGTTACCGCTCGCCATGCCGGTGGGGATGGTCAGGGTGGGCAGGCCAGAATTGGTCCAGGGCAGGTTCATTACCGGGTTGCCGGTGCTTTCCAGCCCTTTGGGGGCTGGGCCTGGCGCTGAAGGTGTCACCCACAGATCGATGTTGTGCGCCTGCATGGTCTCTGCCACCTTAGCTCGCAGTTCTTCCCGGAAGGCAAAGGCTTTTCTGACCTCGCTGTCGGGATAGGTGCTGCCCAACCGGATCAGTTCAGCGGTTTTCTGGTGATACAGGTGCTCGTATTGTGCGAACCACGGCCGGTGAAACCGGTAGGCATCTGCCGCCATCAAGAGATTGTGCAGGGTCCTGATCTCGTCAAAATTCTCAAACAGTTCAACGCGTTTTAAGACAAACCCCTGCTCTTGGATCGATTGGCAAACCTGCTCGTAATGGGCTAACCCGGCTGGTTCTGCCTGGTCCAGATATGGCCCTACGGGTACACCAAAAACCGGCTTCTCAGGAACAACCTGTTCCTCCCGCCAACCGGAAGCCAGCAGCGGGGCGGTAAAGGCCAGGTCGGCAGCTGTGTGGGCAAACAGCCCGACATGGTCCAGGGAGACGGAAAGCGGGATGACCCCTGATGTATCGATGCGGCCGAAGCTGGGTTTATAGCCTGCTGCACCGCAAAAGGCAGCTGGCCGGTTGACCGATCCAATTGTCTGGGTGCCGAAGGCTAACGGGCATAATCCGCCGCCGACTGCAGCAGCGGAACCGCTGCTGGAACCGCCGGGCGTATGGGCTGGGTTATGCGGATTTTTGGTTGGGCCGGGGGCAAAATAGGCAAACTCGGTGGTTACCGTTTTCCCCAAGATCAGAGCCCCGGCCCGCCGAAGCTGGCGGACGCTGGCTGCTTCGTCCCCGCCAATCACCTCAGGCGGCAGCTTGCTGCCTCCCGTGGTGGGGAGACCTTTGACATGAAAAATATCCTTGACCCCCAGCAGCACCCCAAACAAGGCGGGACGCTCGGCGGCCGAAGGATATCGCTCAAAAAGCGCTTTGGCTTCTTTTCGCAGGCGCTCAAAACGCTGCGCTTCAGGCATAAAAGCCAGGATCTCGGGTTCCTTTTTTTGGAAATAGGCTTCTGCCTGGTTAAGATAATCTTCTAAAGACCATTCTCCGCTGCGTAATTTTTGTGCGGTTTGAATCACGGTCAATTGGGGGTATTGGTCCATTGTGCAGCTCCATTTGGAAATGTGGCACCATTATACTCAATCTTGGTGATCTCTTTGCAGCTTGATCCGGTNNAGATTTCCTGGGTTTTCAGCTCGCCACTCAAGAAGACCCCCCAGTTCCAACAGATTCCAACCTGGGCAGGAAGCAGATACCATTGGTGGTAATTTAATTTGAACTTTTGTGGATGGAGATAGGCTGCTAAGCGAGGTTCTGCAGGTTGCAGCGTACGTGGGCCTGATCCTTGAACATCATTCAAACAGTCAGGCCCACTGCTAGCAAGTCTAAGTCAGGAGCATTGCAAAATCCGGTCAGAATGCGCAATTATGGGATGTTGCTGCCCCAATTTTGAACGAGGGACCCTGATCCGGCAGCATGCTAAGCCGGAATTGGATCCATGTGTATTTTTTTATAAATGTTCCCCTATTTATCCAGCAAGCTGTCTAATAATGAGGTAGCGACCAGTTCGCCAGATTGGGATCTGTGAGGTGATTGGGCATTAGGTGAGGTACCCATGATGGCAGACACCAGCGAACTGATCGTATTTTGACCCTTATTTTTGGACTGGACGAATGAGAAACCGGCGCTGAGAACATCTCCGAAATCAAGCGTATCGTCCTGCCTGGAAGAATCTTCTCCCAAAAGCCCTCCGAGCAGCCCGGCCAGCGGATTGCTCTCTTGTGTGGGCTGACCTCCTGCACCCAAAAGGGACTGAACCAGCGGCACCAGGTTGTCTGGGGTGATTTCTCTGTCCTGGATGGTTTCGGCTGCTTGTGCAAAACCCTCCGAGTAAAGCTGGGCAGATCCACTCTTGCTGGCAACCAAGGCCTGGCTTGCTGCGGTGAGTTGTTCTGCTGGGGATGCGCCGGAATTCTTTTGGATTGCTTGCTTCGCCAGAGTGAAAATTTCGACCATGTTGTCGCCGTGGTCTCCATTCCAGCTATCCGCCTGGTTGAGTGCTGATTGGTTTTCTTGCAGGGCCTGTGCGGCATTACCAAGCAGAGTCAGGAGGTCCAGTTTTGCCATTAATATTTCACTACGGGGTCAAGTTGTTTGGCATGCGCAACCCAACTTTCGACCATGCTTAAGGCTGGCAGGAGACGTACAAGCTTTTTCTTGTCATTAACCTCTTTCATGGCCTTCCACAGATTCTCCGCCTTGCGGTTGCGCAGCTCTTTGACGGTATCTACGCCGGCCTTTTCGAGCAGGTCGCTGTACTCCTCACCGACGCCTTTGACGCGCATCAAATCGGCGCGGTTGACCCAGGCGAGAATATTGGTCTCGGAAATTTTGGTTTGCTCCGATAAGGCCTGCCGGCCTTTCTTGGTAGCACCAGCTTTGAGCAAGCCCGCGGTGGTCTTTACGCCAGCTTTTGCCAGGGCGGCTGCGTTCTTTGGTCCAATACCTTCGATCTTTTCGATATTCATGGTTTTTCTCCTAAAAAAATTGTTTCTTTAACACTAGCACAAAATTGATCGTTTTCTAAATTAATTTTTCTTCTATAGCTCCGACAATATTTGCTGGGGGTTTCTTACAAGCCGCGAGAGCTGTGGAAAGCGCTTAGGCGAGAACGGTTTCCGCTCCGGTTTCCTGGCGGGTTTGTTCCTAAAGGATGCGGGACGGGGGCGGTAGCCGTAAACATCTCCGGCAGCATGACCGCAAGCTGTGACTGGAACAAACCAGACCTTTTTGGTAAGAATTACATTTTTTTCTGAGTCAAA
>DNGN01000150.1 GCA_003486225.1 Chloroflexota bacterium | reverse complement strand
CCGAACCAGAACCAGAAGTGGAAGAGGATAAAGAAAATACCTCAACCCTATAAGCGATCCACAGCCAGGGAGAGAGTGTGCTGTGAAAGGAAATGGCCCGCTCACACCGGGTGAGCGGGCCTGTTGTGCAGTGCGTCCAGCCAGCGGGATGCAAACTCTGACCAGCCCTCCTGTCACCCGCTCCCAAAACCCCATCGCGTCTAATTCAGACCAAAAAGGTAAAATATAAGTATAATGGGGCAAACAGTGTCCGAGTTAGTGTGATGGGAGGGAGCAATGACCGAGGAAAAACAATCGCAGGGCTGGTTCAAAATTCTTCTGGGGGTGCTGGTGACGATCTATGGCATCACCGCCGCGCTGGTGGCGCATCAGTCCAGCGAGCTGGAATCAAAAGCCACAGAAATGACCTTCATCGGGCTGATGGAGCTGACCAAGGGCAATGATGCCTATGCCGTGGCCGACAACGAATACAACCAATCCTACGACGCCATCACCCAGGTGTACCTGCTGGAAGAAACCGGCGGCAGCCAGGCGGCCATCGATATCTGGCTGGATACGCTCACCGATCAAGCCTTTGAGGCCTATGATCGTTCCGGCGATGTGGATGACCAGTATTCTGAAGAGCTGTATGCCTACCCCAACGANNTGTTGTTGGCGATGGGCCTGGCATTTGTAGGCTGGGCCTCCATTCTGGATGGCGTCAAGCTGCTGCGCTCCGTGTTCGCCATCATCGCCGTGCTGGTGCTGGTCGCAGCAGTCTACACCTGGATGACCACGGCCTCGATCCCCTTATCGCCAGAGGTCCTGCCGCTGCCCTTGCTGGACTGATCATTCTCAGCGCACCTGCCTCAATCAGGTGCGGGCGCGGCCGGGTCATCGTCGCCCGGGTTGGGCGGGTCCGCTTCCCTTCCCAGCGGGTCCTGGGCGATCTTCCGGAACGCCTCCCGCTCCTCTGCGGAGAGCTTGTTGTACCACACCTGGAATTCAAAGCGCTCCTTTTCATGTGTGGACTGCATCCTGGTGCCGAATATCTCCCTCAGGAGATCGTTAATTTCGTCCCGGAACCCCCAATACAGCCCCAGGATGACCGCCACAATCAGATAGATCAATCCGCACGACATATTCGCCCTCGTCAGCTCTCACAGCGCACCCCATCCTGCTCCCGGTTACGGCAAGCGCGAAAGCCAGCGCCGGAGCGGGTTGAACATGCTTTTTCCTGTGTCTACCAAACCAATGTTCCACGAGGCATGTTTTACTTTGCTGTTTTAAGCATAGCAGGTATTAACTGCCAAAAACTNNATAAACCCCCGCTCATTCTCCTATAATCTTTTCTAAAGGAGGAAAGATGTCTAACAAAGATGTCGTATTGGGCTATTTTAAGCATGTGGTCAATGGGAAGGATTTTTCCGCTCTGGAAACATACGTCCACCCGGATTTCCTGACAGGTTCTATACCCTATATCGGAATGGGAGTCGGGATGGATTCTTCATCCGGTGACAAGGTGCTGGTAAATTATGTCTATTCCGATGGCCCTTCAGCAGGCAAGCTGCAAGTCGGTGATCAGATCGTCTTTGTCCGGGATGGCGATCGACTGTTGGAGACGTTCAAGGAAATCACAGAAACTCCCTGGGGGTGGGGGGGGCTGGGTACCAAGTTCACACTGGGAGTAGTCCGGGCAGGCCAGAAGATTGAGATCGAGATCACCCGGGGAATCGTTGATGGCCTGCAAATGGCTTTGGCAGATTTCAAAGAGTCCTGGGAAAGGAATGTCAAGCAGAAAACTCCAGACCAAAAGGTTGAGATCCTGCAGATCATTGAAGAGGGGGATACGGTGGCCTGTTTGACCACCTCCACAGCCACCCATTTAGACTTTGATCGGCGGTATCTGATCCCGGTCGCAGAATTCTTCAAAATGAAGGATGGGAAGATCATTGAAAATTGGAGCGTTGGAGATAATGGAGCATTCTTCCAACAGATGGGCTTCAAGATTGAAAAATCTCCCTAGGGCCTGCAGATACGCGAACCCAATGAGGTCGATGCGCAGTAGCGTGCCGACCTCTTTTCTTTTCTCCCGCAGCTTGCGGTTTGGGAATGTGTACAGCAGGAGATTAAAAAGCAGCCGTTAAATGCCTGGATACCCGCCAGCCGAGGCAGTGTGTTGCAGGATGAACTGGAATTGGCCTTGTCCCGGCCGCCCGGCAGCCTGCCTGGGAGATTGCAGGCTGGTTAATATTGTAATAATTGGAGCTTGTCTTCGTATATATTGATGTCTCCATGATGCCGCAGTTCGAACGCCTTCACAAACTGTGCGGCTAAATGGTGACCCCTGTTAATCTGCCTGTGCCTCGTGTACAGGCAGATTACATTCCACGGCAGTGCTCCCCATGCTCGACCTACTCCGGGTTGGCTTCCACCCAGAGCTGGTAGCTGGCGGGTTCTCCATCGGCCAGGTTGGCCACCGAGAGCGAGAAGGAGGATGTGCCCCATATAATATTGGGAAAAAAGCCGCAATTTAATGTGCTGGAGGGGGATTGCTGGCTGAACCTTCAGAAAACCAAAGCGGAATAGTAAAAAATTTGTTTTGAAGTTATATTCAATTCATGTACAATGGAATTTAGATGCATTGTTGAAAGTGATTGCAGCGAGGATTTTGAGGCAACCAACCTGATTGGTTTCCTTTCATTGATCTGGTCTTCCCATTCCTTGAATATTTATGGAGAAGTGTTTCTATGCAGAATAAGACTAGGTCTGAAAAATTTTGGCTACACCTGGATATGGGGGAGAATCTTGATCTAGATCAGATTGATACCTTAACCCGGCAGTTAAAGAACGAAATACTAGAACAAGGCATTGACGCGGTGGAAATCGTTACCGAAGATGAAGTGCCGCCTGGAATTAAGTCCGCTGAAGCAGTCACCTGGGGTGTGCTGGCAGTCTCAGTTTTGCCAAACGTGTTGCCAAAACTGATCGAATTCCTTCAATCGTGGACCATGCGTGGAGAGAGCAGGAAGATCAAGGTGCGGTCCCAGATCGGGGAGCAATCCATTGAATTGGAGTATTCGCCAACCAATATCAGCAACAAGGAACTCAAAGAATTGATTTCTGTACTTTCCGAAGGTATGCAGACCAATACGGCGAAACAAAAAGAAGACTCAACCGACCAGCAGGGGAAGCAGTGAGTAAACGGTTAGCATTGATTGTTGGCAGCGGCCTGTATCGGGACGAAACCCTTTCCCGACTCATTTCGCCTGATGCGGATGTGGGTGCCTTGGCAGATACATTATTGGATCCGGAAATGGGTGGATTTGATGATGTTAAGCTGCTGGTCAATATGGTGTCCTATACGGTCAGGAAAGAAATTTCGAATTTTTTCTCCAGGAAAACGCGCACCGATCTATTGCTGCTCTACTTTTCCGGTCATGGTGTTTTGGATGATCGTGGCCAGCTGTATCTGGCTGTCAAGGATACCGATACCAAACTCTTGCGCGGTACAGCCATTCCGGCGAGGTACATCACCGAGGAAATGGATAACAGCCACTCCCAGCGCCAGGTACTGATTCTGGATTGCTGTCACAGCGGGGCATTCGCCAGGGGGACAAAAGGATCCCCAGGCTCAAGTGTTGGGACAGCCAGCACGTTTGAAGGCACTGGTTTTGGCAGGGTGGTGCTGACGGCCAGTGATGCCACTCAGTATGCCTGGGAGGGCAACCAGGTAATTGGTGATGCTGAGAATTCGCTGTTTACCCATTTCCTTATCCAGGGCATCCAAACAGGAAAAGCAGATACCAACCAGGATGGGCAGATTACCGTTGATGAAATTTATGATTATGCTTATACCCAGATCCTCAAACAAACCCCTAAACAGACTCCCGGCAAGTGGTCCTTNNGCCCCTTTTACCAGGCAAGCTCCTGAACCATTGCCCGAGAGGCCTTATGTTGATGAAGAGCAGGAACAGCAGCTCCAGAAACTCTACACGGATGGCTTGAGCGCTTATTGGCTGGAGAATTGGGATCGGGCTTGCCAGAATTTCGCAGCAATTCTTGAAATCAGGCCGGGTTATCTGGATGTTGAAACCAAGTTGGAAGAGGCAAATCGGCGAAAGAATTATGAGGAGCTCTACCAGCAAGCAGTTTCAAAATATGAAGCAGGGAATCTGGCAGAGAGTATTTCATTATTAGAGACCCTGATTTCCCAAGTGCCAGACTATAAAGATGCCAAACAGAGATTTGAAAAGATCCGAAATGAAAAAAAACTGGCCGATTTGGTTGCCGAAGCCAACCAGTTGTTTAATTCCGGCAAGCACCAGGCTGTGATAAAAATCTTCGAAAGCATCCAGGAGCTTGCCCCGGATTTTGTCGATGTCGAGGGACTGCTGGAAAAAGCCAAAGTAGAAGTCGCCGAGATTGAGCGAACAGCGAAGTTAGAGGACCTTTACCGGCGCGCGATCCTTGAATTGGATGCAGGCCGGCTGAAAGAAGCCAAACTCTTGTTTTTACAACTTCAATCTGAGGAACAGGGGTTCAGGGATACCAAAAAATTATTGGAGCGCGTGGACGGCTTGATTGTCAGGGAAGCCGAACGCACCTTGGAAACCCAAAAGCCAAAGAAGGAGAAATTACCGACTGACAAAAAAAAGTTTTCTGACCGAGTTGCTGGAATTCCAAAATTTGTCAGGATACTGGTTGTTCTGATCGGGGCAGCTGGTCTTTTATTCGGTGCATATCTTTTATTGGTCCCCGAACCTCTGAGCGGTAAAATTTTGATCTGGCATTCACTTAATGATGATCAGTCCTATGCCCTCGAGATAGCAATCGAAAACTTCATAGCCAATAATCCTGATGTATCGGTTGAGGTGGAGCAATATTCCTTTGGAGACATAAGGGGAGAATTTGAAAATCGAGCCGATTCAGGCAACGGCCCGGACTTGATCATTAGTGAAGGCAATTACGGACCTCTATGGTATGACGCCGGGTTGATCACGGATGTTAACGACTTAAGGATTTCCAAGATTGACGAAATGGCCATGGAGCAGGGGCAGGTCCAGGGTGCCCAGATTGGATTTCCATTCGATTTTCAGGGTGTGCTGATGTTCCGCAACCGCAGCATTATTGCCGAACAGGCGGCTTCCTTTTTGGATCTGCGGCGAAATGCGATTTCAGCCAAAACAAGTTATATTCGGGGGGCTTTGCTTGAAACCGGATTATTCTATTCTGCAGGCCATCTTTATGCGCTCGGTGGTAGTTTGATAACTGATGAAGGTGATCCGGCTTTTAACACCGCCGANNATATGTCCGGATTTGTCAACCCCCGTATGATCTACCTGAGCGCTAATTGTGCGCAGGAGAATCTTAATGCTGCTAAGGGCTTTATGGTGTATATACTTTCGGAAGAAGCTCAAAACCAGCTATCTGAATATGATA
>DNGN01000243.1 GCA_003486225.1 Chloroflexota bacterium | reverse complement strand
GGTAGCGGCGGATGATGTTGGCGTGTGGGTGCGATCTGGCTTGCTCAGTTGTCAGGGCGCCGGCATCGATTGCCTCTTGTACGTAGGTATGGAGAGGTTCAGTTGGATAAGCTGCTCATTCCTCAGCAGGTATAGGCGGGAGTTTCCCACGTGGGTGGCAAAAATCTGGTCCCCAATAATCCAGGCGCAAACGCAGGTGGTTCCCATGCCGAATTGTTCGCTGGCTTGCAGGCCCTGTGCCAGGATAGCCTGGCTGGCCTGTAAAATGGCAGCCTGCATGATCTCCACCGGCTGGCTGGCATCACTCGCAGAAACAGCATCGCAGATCATTTCCACGGCAATTTCAGATGCGATCTCCCCGGAGCGGTGCCCGCCGATGCCATCTGCAATTATGGCAAAAACCGCGGGCGTGGTGTTCGAACTGCCGATTTGGTAGGCGGTAACGGCAAATTGGTCCTCATTGTTTTTGCCTTTCATGCCAGGGTCGCTTGCCGCGGCCACCAGCAAATGTGCCTGTGCAGCAGGGATCATGTGTCGCTCTCTTTAGTGCGGTCTGAATTGTTTTTGCCCAGGGGGAGGATAGAAGGTCTGCGTGGGGAAGTCGGTTTGCTGAGGGTGAAGCGGTAGCCCACTTTTGCGATGTGGATCAGATCCCCGTGCTCAAGCCGGGAATTTGATTCGCTTACATTGCTGTAATTGAGCCATGTACCCGCAACAGTGCCAATGTCTTCCAGGTGGAAAATGCCCTGCGCATCACGCCATATACGGGCATGCANNTCCGTGACCTGGACGAGATAACCATATGGATCGGTGGTGGGCCGGGAGCGAGATGGCCATTGAAACCGGCTGGCTGGCAGCCGCTTGCTGATGCGGTTCAAGACATTGATTTGGCTTGCTTTGATGTCTTCCTTCTCGGTCTTAATGGGTTGGGTAACAGGGTCGCGGGCTGCCTTGCGCTTTTTGCGCCGCTCGCCCATTTGTCTGGGTCGGATGCGCCCTGCCAACACCAGGACCAGGAACAGGATGATCCCGGAGAGGGCGATCACGCCAGCAATAATGAGCGGCGCGTTGCTCCCCAGGGAAGGGAACAGGCCTGTCTCGGGCGCTTGAACCACGATTTCCAGCGGTGTTTCTGCACTGCTTCCCACCATGCCCAGTTCATCGGTGACTTCCAGCCGCAGGATCAGCATCTCGCTGGCCTGGAAAGTAGAAAGGTCGAAGCCAATCTGGTCAAAAGGCGGTTCAGTCAGTTCTGTTTGCAGGGTGTTATTAACAAAAAGCGATAATTTGGTCAATTCCCTCTGGATGCCGTCAGGAAATTCGATCAGCACATCAATCTTTTGATCGCTGGGAGCCAGATTTTGCAGCTCTGGGCTCAACTCTGGGGGCACAGCCCGTACGACCTGGTTCGGGGGGGAAACGAACACCGGGATCGGTGCAGCCAGGTTGGCTTCGAAGGAGAGCGAATCGCTGCGGAATTCGCCTTGATCGGTGCTGATCGTGACCGTGATCGTATGCGTGCCTTGTGTGTTGATCTGTGAGCGGTATTCAAGCAGGTAAGCCCGCCGGGAAGATTCAAACATCAAGTTGAGGTCTGGCAGCGCTTCGTTGCTGGAAAATGCAAAATACTGCCCGCCAGTTTGTCTTGCGGCATCCTGTAGGAGGATGGTTTGGTTGCTTTCGAATAGGTTGGCCGAATTGACAAAGCCGAAATGGATGCGGATCCCAGCGGCAGTAGCCCGATCGATCTGGTTTTGCAGCCCAGCTTGCTGCTCATCGGGGATGCCATCCGTCAGGAGCAGCACAGCTCGGCCCATCCCAACCGCTGGTAGGGGGTCCAGGGCGGCGTCGATAGCGGCTGAAAGAATTTCGAGTGGGCGGGGGCTGAGCCCAAAATCAGGCTGGTAGTTTGCCAGTTCTTGCGCCCAGGCTTGCGAGTCGCCTTGATGGCTGACCAGGATGCCCTCTGGAATAATCAGGCTGAGGTCATCCAGGCCTGATTCCACCTGGTTGCTGCCCCATCCAACCAGCCATTCTTGCAGGATCGAGTAGCGGGATCTGGCTTCCAGGTTTAAAATGCCAAAACTTTCCCCCCCGGCAAAGGCCACCGAGATCTGTGCGCCAGGCCGAACCTCTGTGACGATACCTGGCAGGGGCTGTTCGTCCTCAAAAACCGTGGCAGCGTTGTTTGGCAGCCCGGAGACAAAAAAGCCCTGCTGGCCGCGTATATCAAGATAACTGGTTATTTTGGGGAATTCAGAAAGGTCAAGCGAGTCAAGCTGGACGCGCGGTTCTGTTTGTCCAACGACAGGGAAAGTCAGTGAAATCGCCAGGAGTACCAGCGCAATCGACCATCTGATTTTTCTAAACACGCCAACATTTTAGCATATTTTAGAAGCCTTCGGTAGACGTTCCTCCCGAGGCTGGGCTGAATGTAGGCGATCTTGCGTGATAAACCTTTTCCCAGGCTATGGAATAAAAAAAACTGGCAGTCTCCAGAATGAGATCTGCCGGACCAAATTGATCCGGCAGTCGTAAAGGAGAGGGGGGTATCAAAAGGACATACAGCAGAAAAGGGCCGTATGCCTAAGTGATCTGGTTAATCAGCGGCTTTGGTAAGAGCGTGTCCATCCCCCGCGATTGGTTCGATCATGGGAGGGGTAGGCCCGGCTGTTTTTGGTTTCGGCACCTTGAAGTACAGCCATGTGGGGATGATTGTGGCCAGTGCGACGAATGCCGTGATGTAAAACGGAAAGCTTGGCCGGACATTTTCCCATAAATAGGCACCGATGTAGGGAGCCGGAAGTGAGATGATACCAATGCTGCTGTAGAACACACCGTTAAAGATGCCCAGCATGTTGTGCGGCACAGTTTTGGAAATCAACGATTGATATGCCGGGCTGAGCAGCCCAACACCCATGCCCGAGATCACCCAGGCCAGGATAAACCCGGCAAACACGGTGGTATTCAAAAAGGTCATCATGCTGGCAAAGATGAACAAGAACCCAATGCTGATGGGGACGCGTTCCCCGTAACGGTCGGTTAGCTTACCGGAAATGATGGGGGTGAACATCCAGGCAATTGAAAAGATTGAACCCAGCAACCCGATCTGCTCAACCCTCAACCCGCCGATCTGCTCCAGGTAGAGCGGTTGGAGTTCTCCGGAGAGGCGGAAGGCAATATCCCGCACGCCGTCGGTGACCAGCAGCCAGGTAAGAAGCCCTCCACCGATGATCATGCCCCACATCTTCTTAAAGCTAGACTTGAATGAATCGGTTGACAGGACTTGTGCAGCTTGTTCTGTCTCTTTTGGACGCATGGATTTTGCCATCCAGATGCGTAAGCCGGCTGCCAGGGTATAAATTATGGCTGAGACCAACAACATGCTCTTGAATCCCCACAGGCCAGCCAGGAACCCGCCCAGGGCCGGGCCGATGACCCCGGTGATCTGGAAGATGGTCTCGGTGATCCCGTACACCTTACCGCGGTCCGCTTCAGAGGAGTTCTCGGCGATAAAAGCCCCGAAGCTGGGCCCGACCAGCGCGCGTGGGAAGCTGATTGCCATGATGGCCACCATCATCCACTGCCAGGTGGGGGCCAGGCTGAGGGCGAAAAACCCGAGCACACCGCCTGCGCTGCCAATGGCGACTGCTTTGAGGCGGCCGATCGAATCGGAGATCCAGCCCCCAAATATTTGCAGCACCAGCATGGCTACCGAGGAGAGGGTAAATGCAATGCCCACTTGCTGGACGTTGGCACCAATTTCTGTCATATAGATCGGCAGCAAAATTGGATACATACTGGCTGCAACGTTGGCCAGGATCATGGCAAATAAAAACCACCGCAGGATGGGGGGGAGGAGTGCTTTTTGGGGTTGGGTTTCCATAAATCTATCTCTACCGCTATATCTGTGTCACTTCGATGTCCATCGCCCGGCCAGGCCAACTTACCGGGTTGAGATGCTGATGGTGTGATGGTCCAGGTTTTTTTCTTCGGTCTTGGCGATGAAAATCTTGGATGATCGGCTTAGCCGCGTGATGATGGACAGGATCAGATTGTAAAAGAATGTAATTGTCCGCATCGTGTTAGACCTCCGTCTATATTAG
>DNGN01000280.1 GCA_003486225.1 Chloroflexota bacterium | reverse complement strand
TCAGCATTATTGCTGCTGGTAACATCGTTCATGCTGCTGTTTTCCGGGGCAGGCGCATTCCCGGCAGGGCTTTCCTGGCCACCGCAGGCAGAAAGTAAAATCACCATCAGGAAGAACACAGCGATTGCCACAAGGCTGAAACCCGGGCTGGTTTGGATATTGGTTTTTCTCAGCATCTAAATTATCTCCTTTGCTCTAAAATCCATACAAGATGACCCCGCCTAAAAATGCCAGCAGCAGGGCCAGGCTAAAACTGATGAAATATCCTGCAACGTAGAAAGCTCTACCAGCAGAGTTGAGAATATCAGGGTACCGCCGGCGTGCGATCACCGTGGCGATTGAAACCACAAGCAGGGCAATCGCCAGGATCATCTTCACCCCAGCATTAGGAGCATCACCCAGGTAATTGACCTGGTTATCGTACATGCCGGTGATCCCTGCGGCAATCGATCCAANNGCCCCACTCAGTGCAATCGGGAAATGAACCATCATCGGGTGCAGCGGGTGCAATTGGGTAACTGCGTGTATAAAGCGTTCAAAAATATCCATATAAATCTCCTTCCTAAGCTCCGGACAACATTATTTGGCTATTTATTACTAAATTAGTCTAATATCTGAATCAAATTTTATCCATTTTTTACAGCCATAAATTATAGTTTGAACCGTTTTTACACCGGATTGTGGGGCATAAATGATTGAGAAGGCAGATTTTCCTGCTCGAAATCCCAAATTCTTTCCAAAATGCATTAAAATGGGTATTCGAATCAATGAAAAACGTATATGGTGGACCAAAACAATGTTTAAATTTCTGAAACCAAAAGATGACCTATTTCATGACCTGATTGCACAACAGGCCAGCCTGACCCTGGAAGGCCTTGAGTTTCTGGTGGAGTATATGAAAACCCAAGCTCCCGAAACTGCATCCGACCTGCGGATGAAAGAAAAAGAAGCCGATGAAGTTCGCCGGATATTAATTGATGAACTCAACCGCACCTTCGTCACCCCATTCGACCGCGAGGATATCTTTGCACTCTCCCGCACGATTGATGATGTGCTGGATTATGCCTACAGCACGGTCAACGAATTGTATGTGCTCAAGGTGGCCCCCACATCCTTCATGGAGCGGATTGCCTCCCTGCTCAGGGATGCAGGTTACGAGCTGCTNNGATGTGCACCACATCGTGGAGATGCTCAAGAAGCGAGAAGTCTACCGGCACCTGAGCAACGCCGCAGACCGCGGCGATGAGGCAGCCAATGTGATCTCAGATATCGTCGTCAAAACCAGCTGAGGGAACTCAAACCGTGTTAACTGTATTGATTGTATTAGCGCTGGTCTTCGATTTTTTGAATGGCCTGCACGACTCTTCGAATATTGTCGCCACCATGATTTCATCACGCGCCTTTCGCCCATCGGTCGCACTGGGTGTGACCGCTGTGGCAGAGTTTACCGGGCCTTTTCTTTTTGGCGTCGCTGTGGCGAAAACCATCGGTGAGGATATTGTCCAGCCGAATACCATCACGATGCAGGTTATTATCGCTGCCCTGGTGGGCTCCATCATATGGAACTTGGTCACCTGGCTAATGGGCATCCCCAGCAGTTCCTCCCACGCCCTGATCGGTGGCTTTCTCGGCTCTGTGATCATTGGAGCCGGTATTGAGGTCATCCAGCTCAGGGGGATTGAAAAAATCCTGATCGCCCTCTTCACCTCACCTTTTATCGGCTTTGCAGCCGGTTATCTGATTACCAAAGCCATCTTTTTCCTCACCCGACGGGCGACCCCCAGGATCAATAAATTCTTTAACCGCTCCCAATTGATCACCTCCCTGGCCCTGGCTTTCAGCCACGGTACCAACGACGCCCAAAAAACCATGGGGGTCATCACCCTCGGTTTGCTGACCTCGGGCGTGATCGACGAATTCCGCGTCCCCACCTGGGTGATTGCAGCCAGTGCCGGGGCCATCGCGCTGGGCACCTCTTTCGGCGGTTGGCGGCTGATCAAAACTCTGGGTGGAAAGTTTTACAAAATCCGCCCGGTGCACAGCTTCTCAGCCCAGCTCACTTCAGCGGCTGTGATCCTGACTGCTTCCCTGTTCGGCGGGCCGGTCTCCACTACCCAGGTGGTCAGCTCGGCCATCATCGGGGTAGGCTCCTCCGAGCGCTTGAGCAAAGTGCGTTGGGGGGTGGCCGTGGATATCGTCACCGCCTGGATAATCACGATCCCGGCGAGCGGGATCATCGCGGCGGGTGTCTACTGGCTGCTGACCAATGTGGATTTTCTAGCGGCATATTTCTAACCTAACCGTGCTGTACAAACCGAAACCTTACCCGAATTATTCATAGGAGAAAAACATATGTGCGGAATTTTTGGCATCATTACCCGGGAGCAGCGCACCCTGGGTCCCACGCTGATCGAAGCAGGCAAAATGCTTTCCTACCGTGGCTACGACTCGGTCGGCTGTGCCACGATCAACCAGGCTGGCAAAATCGACCTGCGCAAGGATGTGGGCAAAGTAGATGCTGTAGCTGAAAAATACCAATTTGCCGAAATGGAGGGCAACCGCGGGATTTTACAGTTGCGCTGGGCCACCTTCGGTGCTCCATCCCAGGCCAACTCCCAGCCGCATCTCGATTCGGATGGGGACCTGGTCGGCGCCCATAACGGCAATGTGGTCAATAATATCGAGCTGCGCCAACAGTTCATTGCTGAAGGCATGACGGTGCGCTCGACCAACGACGGTGAATCGTGCGTGCATGCCGTGGAACGCTATGTAGACCAGGGCTACGAAATGGTCGAGGCCATCCGCAAGGCTTACCAAGATTTGCAGGGCGATTATGCCTTTGTGATCGGCAAGGTGGACGAAGACACCCTCTATGCGATTAAGAAAGGCTCGGGATTAGTGGCCGGCATCACTGAGGATGCAGCGGTCATTTCGTCCGATCTGCCTTCCCTGCTGCCCCTGACCCGCAAGATCATGCGCATTGAAGACGGCGAGATCGCCATCCTGAAACATAACAGCATCGAACTGCGCAGTGTGGCTGATGGCAGCGTTATTGAACGTCATTATGAAGAAGTCATCGAAAGCATGGATGCCGCCCGAAAAGGCAGCTTCCCCCATTTCATGCTCAAAGAGATCCACGAGCAGCCCACTGTGGCCGGTGAGCTGCTGAACCTGCTGGACAATTCCGCCGAGGTGGCGCAGATTGTCAAGCGCATGCAAGAAGCCGGTACGGTCTACCTGGTGGGATGCGGAACCAGCTACCATGCCTGCATGCTGGGGTCTGTGTATTTCAGCCGTTTGGCCGGGAAGCCAACCATCCCGGTACTGGCGCCACAGTTCATTGCCCAATACGGCAACGCCCTCGGCCCCCATGATGTCGGCTTGTTTGTCAGCCAAAGCGGCGAGACCAAGGACGTGCTGAATGCCATCGAGGTTGCCAAGCAGCGCGGCATGGGCGTGCTGGGGCTGGTGAATGTGATCGGCTCGACCCTCATGCGGGTCAGCGAACACCACATTCCGCTTGGCTGCGGCTACGAGATCAGCGTCCCGGCGACCAAGACCTTCACCAACCAGGTGATCGCTTTCCTGTACCTGGCAATGCGCATGGGCAGCCACGATACCAACAGCCTGCATCTCCTGCCAGAGCTGATGGTGCAAACCATTCAGCAATCTGCCAGCCAGATCGAAGCCCTGGACAAGAAACTGACTGGCATTAACGACCTGTATTGCCTGGGCTACGGTTTGACTTACCCGATTGCCCTGGAGGGCGCGCTCAAGCTCAAAGAGATCACCTACCTGCACTGCGAAGGCATGCTCTCCACCGAGTTCAAACATGGCCCGCTTTCCGCCGTTGAGGAGGGCTACCCGGTGCTGTTCGTGGCCGGGCAGGAAGATACCGACCTGATCATCAGCGGCATTAATGAGACCACCGTGCGTGGTGGTATGGCGGTTGTCTTTGGTGCAGAAAACCCGCGCCTGGAGGCCAATGGCGATGTCCTGATCACCTTTCCCAAGACAGACCCAAATATCGAAGCCCTGCTCTCGGTGATCCCTCTTCAGCTGCTCTCGTACCACATGAGCCTGCGCCTGGGTTACGACCCGGACTTCCCGCGCAACCTGAGCAAGACCTTAACCGTGGACTGAGTACGGCCAAGGATCATATTTGTGTGTAGATTGAAAATAAAGTTGTACACTGGAAGCACCTGAAAGGGTGCTTCTTTTATT
>DNGN01000339.1 GCA_003486225.1 Chloroflexota bacterium | reverse complement strand
GGGGGAAGGGGACCTGTTCCGAAACACTCTAGTTTAAAATGATTTATTGTTGCTGACTGGATATCTGTAGAAAATATTTGGCAATAATAAATCTTGTTTTCTTAACATGTTGAAGTTTATTACATTGACAATCGCTTTTACTTTACTCGGGTGATTGCTTAGTGTGAGATAGCATGTAATTTTTCACCCACCCCGATTTCGTGGGTAGGTAGATATTTCGCGCTCGACTCCTGGACATAGTGTGACAATTGACTTAAGCTGTAAAATCCTTCTTTGTCCATGGTTGCTCCTCCTTGTCCCGATAGCATTAGATCTGTTGTGTATGAAGCATCACCTGCAATAATTAGCGGAATAGTATTCCCCTCAATAATAATGGATACATGTCCAGGGGAGTGCCCAAAAGTTGGAATTATATTAATAGATCCGTCAGGAGTGAATTTTTTGTGATTATCAAAATTGAAATATTTTCCATCTTCAAACTCAATGAAATTAGGAGAGAGCCATTTGGGCCATTTCTTCCTTAAATAGCCATTGATCCAACCATTTAGTCCTTTTGAGGCAAGCCATTCCTGTTTGGTAACCCAAATCTTACTATTCGGAAAGTAGTGTAAACCACCAGAGTGATCGGTGTGAAGATGGGTTAATATAACGTGTTTGATACAAGCAGGTTGGATTCCGGCCTGGAAAAGTTGTGGTCCAATTTCATCTTCCGGTTGAACATTGAATTCGACGGCTTTTTGATAATAGGGATGAAATTTCGGGAGGTAGCCGGGGGACATCGTCTTGCTGGTTTCACCAGTATCTACTAATATTAAACCCTCCTCAGGATGATCAAGTAGCCAGCAAGTTATCGGGAGCCAATCCGACCAGTTTTGGTCTGCCAGGATTTCTTTTGCGCCATTGTTAATCTCTGAGACAATTTGGCTGGGACGAATTCGAACATATCCAGTTGTAAAAGCTTGAATTGATACCATATTTACCTCTTTCTATAACTTGTTTGAGTAAATATAGTTTAATGGTAAGAACAGTCTTCAGCTTGAACAAACCTGCTATTCTGCCAAACTTCAGAAGGACTAACTCCGGAAAACTCGCGATAGGTTCTGGTAAGATGTGCCGCATCTGAAAAACCAGCATTATGGGCTGCTTCTGTAATTGTGCTGCCATTGACTAAGTTTTTCATCGCGGTAAGCTTTCTTTGCCACAATATGTATCGCCGAATGGTCATTCCTGTTTCATCTTTAAATAAATGCATTAGTCGACTCGAAGATAGCCCAATTTCACGAGCGAAATCATCTACTGATATTTTTTGTTGATTCTCAATCTGCTCCTTTATCAGGTTGAAAATCACCGGCACTCGTTCATCGAACTCTTTTTCAGGTGGTTCTGGGATGACCTGTTTGATAATGATCTGCGAAAAAAGAAATGCTTCCTGGCAATTTGCAGGCGTGTTTTTCAAGAGTGTTAGGGTTTTATCTGATAATTCTAACTTTGTAATCGGGGATTTGGGTCTCCACCATGCAAAATGAATGTGCTCGGGATCGAGCCATAATATGATGCCTGAATTGTTTTTATTCGTCATCACTAATTGATGGGGGGTATTCGATGCGATAACGCACGCTGAAAGCACCTGGTATTTTTCTTTGCTGTTTTTCCGAATATGAAATTTTTTTTCGGGGCTTATCACAATCTGCATCATACTATGTGAGTGATTTGCGCTTCGACCCCCTCGTCCGATAAACAAAAACAGACCATGCCAACCATAATATTGAGATACCATAATTTATTATAATCGATTGNNATTGAGGCTGTATTATAGCACTCCCGTCTGCGGCTGACAAGCTTTTAATGATCTGTCGGCTATTTGATTCCCGCTTGTGGTAAATTTTTGAATTATTTTTGAGGCCAAATAATGCATGAATGAAAGGGTTAGGATATAATTAAAATACGATGATCGAAGTCAAATTGCCTTTCAAAAAAGTGACCGCCAGGGCGATCTTGATACGGCGTGAGGATGGCTGCCTGTTCGGTGTACTGCATCAAGCCAATGGCCGATTTTCCCCTCCCGGGGGTGTGGTGAAGGAAGGGGAATCGCCAGAGGAGGCATTGCTGCGGGAGTTGGAGGAGGAAAAGATCCGTTTGATCAGTCCGGATAGCGCGTGGCGCGATCGGATAGCCGTGGATTATTTCTCCGGACGAAAAGAACTTAACCTCTGGTACATTTTTTTAGTGGATGATGTCCAGATGGGGGAGTCAGAGGAAATCCTGGACGCGCGCTGGCTGGACCAGACCCAGGATGTCTGGTATCCATCCATGCGTGAAAAGATCTTCTTGGCCATCGCCGAACACCTGCCAGATTTTCTGAAAGTCGAAGTGAGTGTCCTGGAATCCTGGTGATAGGTACTGTCATTGAATTAAAAATGACCACTTTGGTGGTCATTTTTTTATCTGCTCAAATTTCAAGCAACTCGTATTGTTAATGTCTAGATTCCGGTCGGAGTTATCCACCACCGAATACAAAATCGAGTGGATTGACCTTTCCATAGATCGTGCTCTTCATTTCAAAGTGCAGGTGAGGCCCAGTGGAGTTACCGGTATTGCCAAGGGCTCCAAGGGTGTCTCCCCGGTATATCGCCTGCCCGCATCCAACGGATGTGTACTGGAGGTGGGCGTAAGCCGTTTGCCAACCATTGCCGTGGTCTATCACGACCATATTGCCGTAACCGTATTCACTCCAGCCGGTGTAAACAACCACACCGGTGTCGGCAGCGTAGATTGCACTGCCTTCAACGCCGCCGATATCAATAGCTTCATGGATGCCGGGAGCATAACGATAGCCGGAGATTTGGTTGGAAACTGCTGGCCAAATGAAGACACCATCTCCGATGGGGCCTTCGTAGATCTCTCCGCAAGAGCCGGCACCGTAATAGGCTGCAACGGCTGGGTTGCTTCGGCTGATCGCAGGTGGCCCCCAATCCTGCAACTCGCGCTGACCGCCTGGAATGATCAGCCAAGTACCGTCTGCGATGCCTGGATCTTCGGGATTGGTTTCATAGGGGTCGAGGTAGTTGCCAGGATATTCGACAATATTCTCAACCGAGACTTCGAAGGACCTGGCAATGCTAGTGAGGCTTTCACCCGCATTATAGCGGTAGTAGATACCGTCGGTAGGCAAAATGTTGAGGACCTGACCGATCGCCAGGAAGCGGGGATTGTCATTCAGGATATCATAATTTCCCCAGAGGACGGTCTCGGGTTTCAAACCGTATTGTTCGGCGATACTGAACACGCTGTCACCAATTTGCACTTCATAAAAGCTGACTTCAGATCGCGATCGGGTAGGGATCTGGGTATCTGGTTTTGCCTGACGGGCGATCCCTCCGCTGCCGTAAAAGAAGGCCGAATCCGGCAGGGTAAATTCCGGCAAAATGACATCTTCCACATTGGTTGAGGTTCCTGAAGATGAGGTGGAATTATTTTGTGGCAGTGGGGTGTTTTCTGTGGATGCGTCGGGTTGTGAACTATTAATGTAAAAACGTCCCAACCCATATACAGCTGCCACTACAACCACCACAGTGAGTACATTGGTAACGATTCGAGTGACCGTACCTGAAATCCCCAGTTCGCGAACTCGCTCCCAAAAGGCAGCCAGTCTGCCGGCAGTTTCACCCGCTTCGGGCTGATTTTCCTGAGCATCAGGCAGCGCGGTAGATTCGTCTTCAGGGGTTTCAGTTAATGGGTCATGATTTTTTTCTGACATATATTAATTTCTCCAGCTTTGCATCATATCACCTGTAAAAGTGGACGTCAAGTGCGCCACCGAACATATGTTTTATGGCTGCTGTGTGGTTTTCCTCGAATTAGAAATAACCAGGTTATTGATGAATAACCAGCCAAACGCATAATTGATTGCTGTGCAATGCACTGTTCTGACAGGTGATTGGGAAATTTTCTTACACATCTCTCGTAGTTTTTCATCCGGGTGATAGACTTTTGGCTCAAATGGTTTCGCTTGAGGCTGACCAAGTCGGCTTAGTCCTGTAAAGAATCGACCGCTATTTGAGCTGCCGCTTCAGGGGTCTGTTCGGCGGTGAGGACATCCAGCACAGCATCGGTAATTGGTGGACTCACCAGATTCAGTACAAGCGGGGCCGGGAACCTTGTGGATAGGGGGAGCAGTTGGCTGGCCAAGATCTGATCGGCTTCGCTCTCCCAATAGGATAAGGCAAAAGGTCTAAGGGGAAGCAGATAAGTAGCCTGAGACCAAAGGCCAGCGAATTCTGCATCTGTGAGGAATTGGGCTAATTCTGCGGCGGCGATTTGTTTATTCGGGTCTGGACTGGTGATGGCCCATCCCCAGCCTTTTACCAGGGTGAAAGGCTGGCTGGTCAGGGTAGGTAATGCAGTCGCAGCCAGCTGTTCATCTGACTGGCCAAAATAACGACTGGTCCAGGTGATCAGGATTTGTTTATTGGTCTCAATGAACCTGGTCCAGGCGATTTCATCGGAGATGATCTGGGTTGGGTTAGGCGGCAGGATGTTGGCTTGATGGGCTTGATGATAGATTTCGAGCACGCTGGCAAGCGGCCCTGCCTGGAGGATGATGTTCTCATCTGCATCTCGCAAAATGCCGCCACTGGAAAGATATTGGGCGATGGTGAAGTTAGCTTGTGGATCTGCGGCCGGGAAGGAAATTATCTTTCCTTCATTAAGCAAATCGTTCCAACTTCTTGGCGCTGATTCGATCNNCACCAGATCCGGGAGCACCAGGGGGGCTACACCACTTGTGGCATACAGGGATTCGAGTAAGCTGGCCGGCCCGGTTTCGGATTTAATGCGAATATTGATCTGCAAGTTGGAGTACAACTGCGTGAAACTATCCAACCTTTCCTGTAATAGAGAGCCGGCTTCACTTTCCTGGCTTGGGGCGAACTGCGGTGGCAACCAGATGGTGAGCGCAATGGATGTTGGTTCGTTGGAGGTGATGGGTGTTGGTACGCTGGTTGGAGTTGATGTGGCCAATAGGGGAGCTGCGGAGGTCGGGGTGGCCGTTGCGATCAGGGGTAGATTGCTGCAACCCGAACTGGCAAGCAAAAGCAGCCCCAAAATAATGAATTGCCAAAACAACTTAGTTTTCATGGCTAAATTTTAATTGGTTTTGAGAGTAGCGCAGTCAGCAATTGAATGGAATTTCTAAGATCATTGCTGTCAACCATTTCTGACGGTGAATGGATATAGCGGCACGGAATCGATATTCCGCCCGTGGGCACACCTGCCCGGCTGGTCTGAATGGTGTAGTTATCCGTCGTACCTCGTTCCAGGATGGAGGTCTGATATGGGATTTTGGCCATGGTCGCACCTTTTTGGATCCAGGAGCTCACGCGGGGATCTGCGATGGTACCCTTATCTTTGATATGAATAGCGGGGCCTTTACCAAGATGGACCTGGGTTTCATTATTTTGCGGTGTGTCGCCAGCAATGGTGACATCGATGGAGAGTGCCAGATCTGGTTCGATCCCAAAGGCAGCCGGTCCAGCCCCCCGAGTACCCACCTCTTCCTGGACGGTAAAAACGGCGAAAATCTGGTTCGGTGTTTTCTTTACTGCTTTGATGGCTTCAATCAGAACCAGTACGCCTGAGCGATCGTCCATGGCTTTGGCTGTCATGCGATCCCCAAGATCTTCAAACCTGCGCTCAAAGACTGCTACGTCCCCAATTTGAACCGGGCAGTCTTTGCGGGAGGTTACACCCAGATCGATGAACATTTTATCCATGGATGGGACGCTGCTGAAGTTGTTATGCGGTTCCATGCCGATGACACCAGCAGCCCCATTAAGAAACCGAACCCGACCCCCGGCAGTGTTGCGTGGAAAAACCCCTCCGATCCCCGTGAAACGAGCATACCCATGCTCGTCTACGTGCGTGACCATCAATCCGATCTCATCCATATGGGCTGCCAGCATGATCGTGCTACCTTGTTCTGCCGGTTCACCCTTCCGGACGATCAAGTTGCCCAGTCTATCGACATGCATTTCGTCTGCGAAGGGTGCAATCTCGTTTTGGATGATTGTTCTGACGCGGTTTTCATATCCCGAAGGCCCGGTAGTTTCTACCAAAGTTTTTAGTAAAGATTTCATCAATTTCTCCTGAAACGGGTTAGCGTGGATCTTTCAGTAGGCTGGAATCGATGTGGCATAAAGCAGCATGCAACAAGTAGATACTATTCTGCCAGTCTTTCAGGCGGACGATAGAGACCGGGGTGTGTAAATATCGCCCTGGCACCGAGACGGAAACCGCCGGCACCCCAGCGCGGCTGAGGTGAATACTGCCGGCATCTGTGCCGCCGCCGCCTGGCTGCCGGATCTGGTAAGGGATCTTAAAGTGATCNNGCAAAGCCCATATCTGGTTTCAGGCTATATGCAGCAACCTTAGCACCTCTCAGGCCTACTTCTTCCTGCACCGTGAAGGCTGCCATGAGGTCAATATTCCTGGGGGAATTTTTGAGTAAAGTAATCAGGGTGGCAACCCCTATACGGTCGTCCAGGGCTTTTCCCCTCAGGCTAGGACCCGTGCGCAGGAATTTGGTGGCAAAGGTGGCTCGGTCCCCAATTTTCAGCTTGCCTGCATTCGCGGGGCTGATGTCAATGCGCAGGTTATTCTCATGAACAGCATTTGCCAGCTCACTTTGTGAGCTCAGGTGGACGGGACCAACTCCGATGACCCCGGGCAGCAACTCGTTCCCAACCCAGACTTGCTTTCCAGCCAGATTGCGGGCATCAACACCACCAGAAATTTTGAAACGGAAGATGCCTTTGCCATCATCCTGGGTTAGCATGAACCCCACTTCATCCATGTGGGCGGCCAGCATCACTTTTGGGCAATTTTTGCCGGTGCCTTTTCTGATGGCCAAAACATTTCCAAGTGTGTCAATCTTTATTTCATCTGCGATGCCGCGAATTTCTTCCAAAACGATCTTTCGTACCGCACCTTCATCGCCGGAAACGGCGCAAGCATTGGAAAGTTTCTCAAGTAATTTAACCTGAGCTGTGCCCACGGCTGGCTTTTGCCAAGTTGAACTGAAACGTTTTGCGGCTGTCATCAGGCTATCCCCTTTCCTCATCCCATTGCAAGGTATCGATAAATTTTTCATCCAATTGTTCAATGAAGCCTGCAATCAGCCGGGCAGCTCGTTGGATGTCTCGTACCTGGATCATTTCTACTGGAGTGTGCATGTACCTTAGTGGAAGTCCAACCAGCATGGTAGGAACTCCCTCAGCTGCAAGCTGTAATTTATCTGCATCTGTCCCGGAATTGCGTGGGTAAACACATCGTTGGAAGGGAATCTCATGCTGTTTGGCAAAATCGGTGAAGGCCTGATACAGTTTGGGATGCGTACTGGGACCTAGATCAAAGGTAGGTCCCCTATCCAGATCAAATGATTCGTGGGCTGGGGTGGCGGGACCGCTGCCAAAATTGACATCTACGACGACTGCCAAAGTAGGACGCAGGGCATAACCAGATGTCGCTGCACCCTGTAATCCGACCTCCTCCTGAACGGTTGCTACAGCCCAGACATCCCAGGTATGCCTTCGGGTTTGCAGAATCTGGAGGATCTGCGTCAGGACGGCGACCGATGCGCGATTATCCATGGAGGGGGCTGAAAAATAGCCATCACCGAGGTCCTGGGTTTCAAGATCGAAGGTGACCAGGTCGCCAATGCTCACTTTTTGGGTAACTTCTCTGGCCGGTAAGCCAGTGTCCACAAAGAGGTGATTGATCTGGACTGTGTTATTCTGATCGGGGGGAAGGGTATGACCTGGAGGCAGTATGACAAGCCCAGGCAGATCCCCCGACTGCGAGTGAATTTTTACGGTGAGACCTGGCAGTGTGCGGTCATCAACTCCACCAATGCGAGTAAGTCTCAAAAGCCCATCCTGGATGGCTGTGATCATCATCCCAATGGCGTCCATATGAGTTGCTATGGCAATGCTGCTGCGGGGTGCTGCTCCTTCACCTTTGCGGAGCGCATGCAGGCTGCCTAATTTGCTGGTATGGAGTTCATCCGTTAGCGGCTTCCATACGTTCTTAAGGTGTTCCCGGATCTTCCCTTCATGGCCGGATAATCCTGGTATTGAAACGAGTTGAGTGATCAGGTTTTTGGTATCTTCCATAGGGCGTATCCC